>CAJOPY010000026.1 GCA_905236505.1 Candidatus Gastranaerophilales bacterium | reverse complement strand
TCAAAGTGTAAAAAGTGTCAAATGTGCGTACAAGCGTGTCCTTATAAAGCAATTGTAAAAATATCCGTTCCTTGTGAAGACGCTTGTCCTGTCGGTGCAATTAAAAAAGATGAAACAGGCTTTGCAAGTATAGATTACGACAAGTGCATAAATTGCGGTAAATGCATATCTGCATGTCCGTTTGGAGCGGTACATGAAAGAAGCCAGATTATTGATATTTTAAAATCAATAAAATCTGATAAAAAAGTAGTTGCAATGA
This sequence comes from Candidatus Gastranaerophilales bacterium, assembly GCA_905236505.1. Lineage (GTDB taxonomy): Bacteria > Cyanobacteriota > Vampirovibrionia > Gastranaerophilales > Gastranaerophilaceae > CAG-196. The sequence continues at coordinate 28,808 of CAJOPY010000026.1, read as the reverse complement.
TTGCTCCGTCAATAGTCGGACAATTTCCGGGAAATATATATCAATTAAAATCGGCCATAATAAAAGCCGGATTTGACGAAGTATATGAAGTAGCTGAAGGAGCCGATATTACGGCTCATAATGAAGCAAAAGAATTTACCGAAAGAATGGCAGGAGTAAAAGCGAAAGAAAATGAATGGTTAAATGCTTGGGTAAACGAGAGCGGATATGAAGAACAGCCGGCAAAAGGCGAAGAACACACTGAACTTAGTTTTATGACAACATCATGCTGCGCAGGATATAATCAATTAATAAAGAAACACTTACCTGAGATTAAACCTTATGTATCTGATACCAAAACTCCATTGTATTACACAGCAGAAATTGCCAAAGAGAAGTTTCCCGATGCAGTTACAGTTTTTGTAAGTCCTTGTGTTGCAAAACGAGCAGAAGGGTATGAAAACAACAATGTTGATTTTGTAATGAACTATGAAGAACTTGGAGCACTTTTTGTAGCAAGAAAAATTCAAATAACGGAATGTGACGAGTTAAAAACGGAGAAAACAGAGCCGTCAAAACAAGGGCGTAATTTTGGATATACAGGCGGTGTAGCAGAATCTGTAAAAGCATCATTAAAAGATGAAAATACAGTAAAACCTTGTATAATAAACGGATTAAATAAAGAGAGTATAAGACAGCTCAAAAAATACGCAAAAACCGGAGAGTGTGAAGGCGGTTGTAACTTAATTGAAGTCATGTGCTGTGAAGGTGGTTGTATCGGTGGTAATGCAACAATGAACAGTATCAGAAATGCAAAAAAACTTATTGACACACTATCTGATTCCAGCCAAGATATATCTAAAATTGAGTAAATACTATATTCAACAAAAAATAAGGAGATATTTATGATAATGATTACTGTCGGATTGTTATTGAGTTTGGTTTTATGTTTGCTGTTTGGTGTTCCTTATATTGATTTTTTAAGAAAAAAAACAATCGGACAATATATATTGGATTTAGCACCGGAAGCGCACGCAAAGAAAGCCGGGACCCCAACAACAGGTGGAGTATTTATCATTTTGGCAATAATTATTTCATCAGTAATAACTCTTTTTTTAGCGGAACAAATTGATAATTCAACGTGGATAATTCTTATAACATTACTTTTTATGGGATTAGCTGGATTTCAAGATGATTATCTAAAAATTAAAGGAAAAGAAAATAAAGGACTCAGCCCCAGAGGTAAACTTGTAAGACAAATATTAATAGCACTTATTCCTACTATATATGCAATGCAGCATTACGGAACAATTTTAACACTTGGTTCAAAAACTTATGACATAGGATTTTTATATCCCATACTTGCTGTATTTATAATAACCGGTGCATCTAATGCATATAATTTAACAGACGGATTGGACGGGCTTGTGGCATCAACAGGCATTCCGGCATTTATGGCATGCGGATTTTTAGCATACACAAGCGGACATACGTCTTCTGCAATAATAGCATCAACTGTTATTGGCGCCCTTATTGGTTTTTTAAGATACAATAAACCAAAGGCACAAGTTTTTATGGGAGATACCGGATCTCTTGCACTGGGCGGTTTGTTGGGAACACTGGCAATTATAGGACGTTGTGAGCTTCTTTTGGCAATATTTGGCGGTGTTTTTGTAATGGAAACTTTATCTGTTATCATTCAGGTTACATCTTTTAAATTAACCGGAAAGCGTGTTTTCAAAATGTCACCGATTCATCATCATTTTGAACTTTTGGGACATTCAGAGATACGGATTGTAAAAGAATTCACATTGGTTTCTCTTCTTTTATCCGTATTAGCCATCATTTTAAACTATATAATTTAGAGTATGAAAAACTTTTTAATATCTATTTTAGATTTAATATACAGAAAAAAGTGTTACTTTTGCGGTAAAACAAAGTACTCGCTAAGAATGTGCCCTGATTGTTTTAGTGAACTTTTATATTCGGATATAAGAGTAAATCGTATAATAAACGGAGTTAATATATACATATGCGGAATATATGACAAAAATCTTCAAAAACTTATACGCGGACTAAAATATCATAGACAAAAAGAGCTGTCTATATATCTTGCAAAATTTATGTATGAATATTTTTGCTCTTTAAATTTAAATAAGAATTTTCAGGTTATTCCGGTTCCTTTGCATAAAAACAGGGCAAAAAAAAGAAAATATAACCACATGGAATTAGCAGCGGAAGAATTTTGTAAGTTATCCGGTTGGGATATCAATACAGAACTTATAAAAAGAATAAAGGATACTAAACCTCAATATAAACTAACAAGAAAAGAGCGAATGCAAAATCTTAACGGAGCATTTGAAGTTGATAAATCAAAAGATTTCAATAAACCTGTTTTGATAATAGATGATATTTGCACAACAGGTTCAACATTTGAAGAAATGATAAATGTTCTGAAATCTGCAGGAATTAGTGATATTACATGCTTAGCCGCTTCTTCACCAATACAATAATTTATCCGCCTAAAATAACTTTTTTAAGACTGTCACAAAATTCTTTTCTGCTTAAAAAGCCTAAATGAGCACCGCAATTTAAACAAATTAATTTATTACCGGATATTTTTTTTAATTTTGCAATTTGTTCTTTGTTAATAAAATAATCATCTAAAGAATGGTATATTACATAATTATCGTTATTTTTCAGATAGTCCTCAATAGAAAATAATGATGTACCGTCTTTAGAAATTAAATTGTCATTAAACGTCATACCTAAATACTTTTCAGCATAGTCTTTATAACTCATATTATTTATCATTTCATATAAATCACTTTTAGTGTCTTTAGGCTCATTTTCTATTGTAAAAATTATGTCCGATAATTTTTGTCTTAATATAAATGAAGAAATAAGTTTTCCTTCTTCTTCACTAAAAGGAAGTGATTCCGGAGAAAAATTTTTGTCATCTTTAAGTTCGTATAATTCCAAAACTTTTGCTGCGGTTAGAGCAGTCTTATCTTTTATATCTTGATAAGATACCTCTTTTGAATCACTGTTTTCATCTAATCTTTTAAGAGCATATTGAAGTTCAATAGGCGGAGATATTGCAATAAACTTATTTATTCCTAATATACTATTTTCACTTTCTTTTTGGGCAACAAAAAGTGTTGCTACCGCACCGAAAGATGTTCCTATAATAACTTTCTCTTTCGGATTTAAAGAATATTTTTCGGATAAATATGATAGTGCTTTAGATGTCACTTCTCTTATATATAAGGAGTCTTTAAACGGTAATCCGGGACAAAAGCCGTCAGGCATACTCTTAACAAATTCCCAATGAAAATGACTTCCCTGCATAATTACCGAATATCCTTCGTCATAAAACATTTTTGCAAAAATAAGCGAGTGATGAGCACCTGCTCCCTCTCCGATTGAAGGATATAGAATCACAACAGGCGACGTTTTATCTTTTTGCAAAATATATTTAAATTTATATTCTTCTTTTCCTCCTTCAACAGAAACAGAAGCTGTTTTGATTCTTTTTGCAAAACTTCTGTTCCAGAGGGATAAATCGTTCCAAATAGATTTATTAACATTTTTATCTTCAAAAAAAACAGTTTTCATAGAATCAACAACCGGTGTTTGAATTTTATATCCGTCTAATATAATATCCGGACTAATATCGTCATTTATGTTTGTTAACGCATTTTTCCCTAAAGGTAAAATATCTGATAATTCGTTAATCTCAGAAGCCGCACCTGTTATTGAAAAATTTTGCGTTTTATTTTCAACTTCTTTTAGGTACGTTTCTTTAATTATATTAAACCCTTCTCTGTCATAATTAGAATTTCTTATATAATTTTCTAAACCAAAAAGCTTTTTATGTATATCATAAGGATCAGCATAAGTTGTTTCAATCATTTTTGCCAGTGGCTGCATATAAGAAGTTCTGTTTAACATTAAACCGAATTTTATAGCAGAAACAATAGGTGTAGCAAGATAAACCGAAGGATCTAATGCTGCTTCTAAAGCTCTTCCGCATAATGAGCGAGGAGTACAAGAATTCAAACAAGGAACAACCAGATAAGAGCCTGAATTCATTTTACATTTGCATAATGCTTGTTCCATATTTTCGTGAGTCGGTCTAATTTTAAAAATTTTGTCTGCAGGATCATATAATCCGCCGAGTCCAATAGTTGTATTTGTCAAAAACCTGAGTGTTTCAGTTTTTATTCCTTGCCCGTCTCTTTGAAGTATACAGCTTGCAAGCCTTTTTGGATATTCAATATTATTATAAGCGTCTTTTATTCTGTCCATGCCATATTTTGGCATAATTGATGACCAAACGATATGAATAGGTCGTGCCACAAATTTATTGAGCTTTCTGTTAAGATTGAACATTTTTCTGTTAAATTTTTCAAATTTATCATCACCTGCAAATATTTTTGCATAATCCGGATATTTTGAATTTTGAGTTGCTTCTACGGCTTGAATATCAACCGAATTTTCGTTATAAATAACTTCCGCATTAATATTTTGAATAAGTGAAAGAAATAACAAAAGAACTACAAACAATTTTTTATTAAAATTAATCATCAAATCCTCCTTAATATTTAAATTTTATTTTTTTAATAAGAAATTTTTATTCCCCAATCGTCAAAAATAGGATAATAAAAATATATAAATTATAATTTCCATCATTTGATTGATGTCTGTTTAAACAAAAACATTTATAGTGTATATGGGAAGAGGTAGGATAATATTCTTATCGCTTAAAACAATGGTAAGTTAAAATAATCGGAAACGATAATACAAAAAATAGTTGGTTGAATAAATAAGCAATTTAATGATACTGATTGATTTTGTTTAAGAGTTTCACAATTCAACTCTAAAATCGGAGGAGAGAAATATGTTAAGAGCATTAACAACAGCAGCAACAGGCATGATAGCTCAACAAAATTATTTAGACGTTATAGCTAACAACGTTGCGAACGTTAATACAACAGGCTTTAAACAATCAAGAATTGAATTTCAGGATTTATTATCACAAGCCGCAAGAACACCGGGTGCATTAATGAATCAGGGTACATATCAGCCTGTTGGTATAGAGATAGGATTGGGTGTTAAAACGGCGGCAACAACAAGAGTATTTACTCAGGGTGTTGCAATTTCCACAGGCAGACAATTGGATATAGAGATTGAAGGAGAAGGTTTCTTGCAGGTTATGAAAGAGGACGGTTCGCTTGCGTACACCCGTGATGGTTGTTTACAAGTTGATTCACTTGGTCAATTATGTACGAACGACGGACTTTTAATTCAGCCGTCTGTTTCCATTCCGCGTGATGCAACAGAAATAACCATCACACAGGACGGTAATATTTCGGTTACACTTCCAGGACAAACACAGCAATCAACCGTAGGTTCCCTGCAACTGGTTAAATTCCAAAACCCGTCAGGCTTGTTATCAATAGGACACAATTTATACCAAGAAACACAAGCGTCAGGTAATCCTGTCCAAGATACACCGGGACAAAACGGTTTAGGTTTAATTCAACAAGGAATGCTTGAAGGTTCTAACGTACAGATTGTAGATGAACTTGTAGGTTTAATTAAAGCCGAACGAGCATTTGAATCTAATTCAAGATTAATAACGGCATCAAGTAACATATTACAAGTAACAAATAATATGGCTTAATGGTTAAATATATTTAATTCTTTATAACTAAAAAGGGATAAAATGGACATACAAACAACACAAGTAAATTCGGTACAGCAATTCAGCGCAGCAAATGCATTCAGAGCTAATAAAAATATAACGAAACCGGCAGAAAGAGATGAAATAAATTCATTAAGCGGGACACAGACAACATCCGGAAAAACTTTACTGGACGGCATAAACACTGAAGATATAAGAAAATATGCAAGTTATGTAGGAGAATTTAATATATCTGATGATGATATAAAATACGGAATGTTATACGGCAGAAGCGTTATAGCTGAGTGGTTGTGCTAAAGGACAATTATGATAAAGGATTTTTTAATTAAAATAAAAACAGTTTTAACTGAAACTTTCGGACATTTGTTTGATTTTTCTTATCAAAGAAAAAAGCATGAAGTTTTAGGGTTTTATTTTGGATATACATTTTTTATCATTTTAGTCGGCTCTTTGCTGAACGGTATTATAACTATATTTACACACCCTTATATTTCAGCATACGAAGAAGGATTGATAGCTGGTCAAGAAGTAAGTATGGTATTTATACCCGTTTTTTCATTGATTGTAATGACTTTTTTAAGCGTAACAATAATTGTATCCAAAAAAATACATAAAAACATCGCTGCAATAATAACAGCGGTTTTATCAATAATTATAACACCGCTTTTAGGAGCAATTGTCGGGTGCGTTCCGCTTACAATACTAACAACATTTCAAAATAAAAAATATATAAAAACAGAAGAATAAAATACGGGGAAGAAAAATGAAAAAAATTATAGCAATAATAGGAATAATGGCCGCAACCATGTATTTTTATCCGGCACAAGCAGAGTCTTTATTTACATTGGGTGCAACACAAAATTTCACCGGCGTTCCTCATTCGCTGTTTGGAGGAGTACAAGCTCATCAAATCGGTGACTTAATATCCATAAGAATGGCTGAAAGCATTTCCGTAAGTGACAATTTAACATATTCTTCAGCAAAATCATCCGAAACAACAGATTCATTTACATCTTTTATAAAAGATTGGCTTCATTTATCATCACTTAAACAATCTGACGGATACGGCGGTTCAAATGAAGTTTCAAATTCGGCACAGGGGCAAAGAGCATTATCAATGGGCGACAGAATTGCCTGTCAGGTTGTGCAACAACTTCCTAACGGTAATTTAGGTATACAAGGAAAGAAAACACTTATTAACGGTAATGAACGGGTAGACTTAGTTGTTACAGGTGTTGTAGACCCGAGATGGCTTAATGTTGACGGAGAAGTATATTCCTATAATGTTTCTAATCTTCAATTTGCTCTATCCGGCAGAGGCTCGGTATCCAGAAGTCAGAATGAAGGTATATTTAACAGATTTATAAGATATTTGTTCTAGTAAGTAATTAATAGTGAGTAGTAAGTAATGATAAGTAAATTACAAAACTTAATACAAATTTTAGACAAGGAAATTGCAGCATATACAGAACTTAAGAATTTGTTTTCAGAAAAAAGAGAAATCTTAAAAAAAGCAAAATCTGATGACTTGGGAGTTCTTGACAATAAAATTCTTGCACAAAATAATATAATAACAAAACTAAATAAAAAAAGACAAAATTTAGCATTGGAATTAACAGGAAAAGATGCTAATATGTCTGAATTTATTGAGTTTGCAGAAAAAAATGTTCCTGAACTAAAAAAACCGTTAGAGGAAAGAAAAGTAAAGATTTGTAAACTTATTCCTGAAATTATGTTACTAAATCAACAAAATGTGGAATTATTAAAGCATGGCATTATAATTACTAACAAGATGTTGGAAACGATTATAGATGCTTTTGCTCCACAAGGAAGTTATTATAACGGAGCAGGAAAAACAGACACACATGACGTAGACATGTGGACAATAAACGAAGAAATTTGAGGTAAGTTATGAATTTAATGTCATCATTAAACATAAGTGCCGGCGCACTTTCAGTTAACGAAAAAGCGATAAGCGTTGTATCACATAACGTATCAAATATGAATACAGACGGATATCACAAACAGAGAGTTAATTTGGAAGCGAGAAACATTGCCGGACAAATAGGTGATAATCCAAATAATCAAGTACGTGCAAACGGCGGTGTCAAAATTACTAACGTAATGAGATACAATGATGACTATTTAAACAATTATTACCGCGATCAATTGTCTAAAAAGAACTATTTGGAACAACAACTTGGTGACTTAGACGAACTTGCCGGTATATTTGACGACTTGAACGGAACAGGAATAGATAGTGCATTAGCTGATTTTTATGATGCTTTAAACAACCTTAATCAATATCCTGCAAGTTCTGCCGCAAGAACAAATTTTATAGAAAGTGCAAAAACTTTAACAAATGTATTTAATACAAAAACAGCACAACTTGACAATTTAACAGGAGCATCTTTAGGTGACGGCGAGTCAGAAGAGGCTCTGAAAAATTCAAGATTGTATATACAATACAGAGAACTTAATAATTCCTTAGACGAACTGGCTTCTGTAAACAAAGCTTTACAAACAACTCAAACAGGAACATTAACTGCAAATAATCTTCTTGATAAAAGAGATTTGATTCTTCATGATATTGCACAATTTGTTGATATAAATGTAGAAGAGAAAGCAAACGGCACTGTTAATGTATATATGGGAGATGTAGCTTTAGTTAAAGGTGTAACCGTTACAGGATCACTTGAAGTACAAACAGCTTCGCAATATAAAGAATCTCATCCTGAATGGACAGGTACGGATGCTGCAATAATAAGTATTGTAAATAACAGTGGTGATTCAAAAGAAGTAATTGCAGAAAATGCAAATGATATTATTACAGGAGGATCTCTGGGCGGTTTAATATCAGCCGGAAGAGAATCCGGTGATGATACAACAAATCCTACTTCCGTACAAAAGAGCTTAAATACTCTTGCAGCTTCTATTGCTAAAATTTTTAACGATTTGAACGCAAAAGATGATTCAGAAGGAACTGCATATTGCATAGATCCGACAAATACAAATCATCTTAAAAAAACCACACCAAATAATTATATATTTGTAAATTCAAGCGGCGGAACTGATGATATAACTGCAGGGAATATAAAACTTGCAGATAATTTATTCACAGATTCAGGGATTTGGGATATTTCATGTGCGTTTTTTGACGATCCGAATAATTATGATATTAACGCAGTCGGAAATTCATCAAACGTGGTAGCAATGTTAAATACAAGAAGCCAAAAACAAGACGAATTAAACGGAATGTCAGTTGAAGACTATTATTCATCTATGCTTGGCAGAATTGCATCAGCAGGTGACAGCGCAAAAACTCTGTATGAAACTCAAGGTGATGTGGTTGATTCTATAGAAAAACAGTTAGATTCCGCATACGGAGTTGACTTAAACGAAGAATTGGTTGATTTAATCAAATATCAAACAGCATACGCAGCAGCAGCACAAGTATTTAATGTAGTAAACAGTTGTCTTGACACTTTAATGTCGTTAGGAAGGTAAATTATGTACAGTAACAGAATTTCATCAACAGCAAGATACAATCTTTTAACATCTGACATTCAGAAAAACGAAGCGATGTTTAACAAAGTAACAGCTGAACTTGCTTCCGGAAAGAAAGTAAACAGTATAACAGATGATCCGATAGCAGCTGTTAATATAATAAACACCAACCGTCAATTAGGACAAATAGAAACCTTTAATAAAAATATAGGTTTGGGTATGTCTGAACTTAAGACAATGGATGATTTACTTGAATTAGCCGGCGGTTATTTATCACAAGCGTGGGACAAGGCTACCCAAGCTAATAACCAAACATACGGAGTAAATTCACTTCAATCAATAAAAGTTGAAATAGACGAGATTACTAAGACTATGGTAGATTTAGCTAATACCGAATTTAATGACAGTTATATTTTTGGTGGAGCCAATACAAAGATCTTACCGTATGATCTTACTGATGAAGGTGATATAGTATATCGCGGAACCCCTCATGACAACAAAGATTACGCTCGCAGAACAGAAGTTGCAGACGGGGTGTTTGAAACAATTAATACAACCGGAGATAAAGTTTTTGGATATTACCGAGCAGCAGTTGAACCTGGTAATGGTGTATACACTGATACTGACGGAAAAAGAGTTATCGCGGCAGATGACGGTGAAGGCGGAACAATTTATCAATATGAGAACGGAAATAAATATACAGGAGAAATCAGTACCTTAACAGACGGCGCAGAAGAAGAATACGACGGAATTATGGGCGCACTAAGACTTTTGAGTATAAGCTTACAGGAAGTAATAGATGCAAAAAATGCCGGTGATACAGAAGCAGAACAAGCCGGATATGATAAAATGTTTTCAACAATGGATATGTTCAGCAATTCACATACGCTTATGCTCAATGAACAAACAAAATTCGGCGGCGTATATAACCGTTTGGAAATGACAGAATCCACATTGGAAACAAACAACGAAGACTTAACTTCATACTTATCCACAATTCAAGATGCAGATTTAGCTGAGTCCATATCAAAATGGTATCGCACACAATACGCATATCAAGCAAGCTTACAGGTTGCAGCATCATCTATGGGTATGAGTTTATTGAATTATCTGTAATATACATTTAATAATTTTATTACCGAACTATTTAATGATTTGAATTTTTATATACTTACCATTTCAAGGACACCAAAATGTCCTTTTTTATTATGCGCAAAAAAAAAATTTTACAAGTTTTATATACATTATGAAAGTAAACAGCATAAGTTCCGCAAATTTTCAGGGAATAAAAATTAAAAATTCTTCTTTTAAAGACTCCAAAAATTTGGCTTTATTTTTGGAAATAAATTGTTTTGATGTAGCCGGATACAGAAGATTTTTTACTCAAAAAAACACAACTGAAGCCAAACACAAATGCCTGCAATACGTTAGAAATAATTATGATTTTGCTGAAAATGAATGCGGAATTGTTCTTTTTCCTTGGGCAAGAGAGCTTTGGGTTATAGCGCAGCCGAGAGTTGAACAGGAGTTACTTCCGATTATAAAAGATTTTACCGGAAATGCAGTTATAAATTTGAAAATTTAATTTTTTAGCTCTGTATTTTTCTTTATATCTGCCATGTATTTTTCAAGTATTTCAACAGAATCTCCAACAAGCTCTATACAAGGACGTTTTTTATAATATTCACTATTACGTTCACTTGGAATCGGAGATGTTGAATTTTCTATTCCTGCCAAAAGTTCCTTACATATGATGCTTCCGTTTAACTCCTTAAATTTTTTTGCAAGTTCTTGAACAATTTGATATTGCTTTGACTTATTTTCAGCCGAACCGTCAGAAGATGAAAAAGCTAAACCGGCTGCCATAAACATTCCGCTTACAGTTCCGCAAACTTCTCTCATTCTCCCCATTCCTCCGCCGAATGATGATGCAATTTTCATAGCTGTTTCAAAATCCATTCCGAGTTCTTCACAAAAAACACCAAGAACAGCCTGTGAACAATTATACCCTTTTTTAAATAATTCCTTAGCTTTTTCGGTTTTTTCCGACATAATTCCGCCTTTTATCTATTACTGTCTTAATCTTCCGAGAGAAACGGCAGTATCAAGCATTTCTCCGTTTGTAGTTACTACTCTTGCCAAACTTTCGTAATTTCTTGACGTAGAAATTGTATTAATCATTTCTTTAATTACGTTAGAATTTGAAAGCTCCAGCATTCCTTGTTGTATTACAAATTTTTCAGAGCGTAATTCCGGATTTTCTTCCGGACTTTTAGGTATAAATCTTGTATCACTTATTTCAAACAAATCATCTTTATCAGAAAAATCCCAAACACCAATTGTCTGCATGGGCCATTTTTGAAGTCCGGCATTCATTTCCAAATTTCCTTTTTCGCCCACAATAATTTGAACTTTATCTCTTATTAAATCAGGATCAATATCTTCAGGTATCATTCTTATACGCCTGTTTTCAATATCCAAAACGTATTCACCCTGCTTTGTTACTAAATAATCATCACTGTTTACGGCAAAAGAACCATTTCTTGTGTAAGATATTTTTCCGTCGGAATCCTGAATTTTGAAGAAACCGTCACCTTCAATCGCCAGATCGTGCGGATTATGAGTTTCTGTAAGAGCGCCTTGAGTAAAATCATGAGTATATCTCATAGACTCACTTCCCATACTCAAACTACCCAAATATCTTGAAGTATTATTTCTCAATACAGATTCACTTTGGGTATAAACTGCGGAATCCATAACATCTTTAAATCTTAAAGACCCTTTTTTATACCCGATAGTATTTACATTCGCAAGGTTATTTGCGGTATTATCATTCATATCCATCAGAGCAAGCATACCGTTTGCACATGATTCAAGACCTCTTACAATCATTAACCGTTAACCCCCTTTATATTTGATTCTTTCATTTTGTCATATCGTGATAAAACGCTTTTTACATAATTTTGTGTTTCTTGATACGGAGGAATTCCGCCATATTTTTTTACTGCATTCGGTCCTGCATTATATGCAGCAAGAGCGAGTGACTTATTATTATCAAACCTATCCATTAATCCTTTTAAATATTTTGTTCCGCCTTGAATATTTTGTTCAGGATCATACGCATTTGTAACACCAAGTCCTTGTGCAGTACCGGGCATTAACTGCATAAGCCCCATAGCTCCGCAATGCGATGTTGCATTCGGATTAAAACCGGATTCTTGGTTTATTACTGCTTTTACAAAATCCGAATCAAGACCGGTTTGTGCGGAATACTTGTCTATTAAATCATTTATTTCACTTCTTGATGTAACTGTCGGATTTTTTTTATTTTCAATAGATGTATCTAATATTTTTTGAAAATCTTCAGTAGGTTTCTGTGCTGAATATGACATCAGTGATTGAAATTGATTTTCAATAGCCTGTATTCTGTGTAACGTAATATCCAAACCTGATAAATTCATTCTTCCTCTTTTATTCAAATGGATAATACATAATTATCCTAACGTATTTATTACTTACCATTTAATTGAGAGCCTGCAAATTTAGAATCTAACTCTCCCCATATATACTATAAACCTTATTTTATCAAACGACATCAATCAATGGATTTAAATATTAGACCATATGGGTAGTTTTTCCTTTTTATGCTAAGATTACATTAAGAAGGAGTATTCAAAATGTTAAATTTATCAGCTTTTGGAAAAAACGATATAAGAGGAATTTACGGAGAAGATATTACGGAAGAGATATTTTATTATACAGGACGCGCATTTGTTCAGTACCTTGCAAAAGAATCTCGCAGAGTGCCTTCTGAAATTTGGATAACTGTATGCAGAGATGCCAGACTGCATTCTCCTTCTCTTTCAGAATCTTTAATTAAAGGGGTTCGTTCGTGCGGAGCAAATGTTGTTGATATGGGTTTAGCACCTACTCCGATAGGTTATTATTCTGAAGCAGCAGGTCTTCCTCCATATTTAACAAAATATCTTCCTGTAACAGGAGCATTAATAATTACTGCAAGCCACAATCCAAGCCAATATAACGGATTAAAAATGACGTATGCAAAACAGACATTAGGCGAGAGTCAGATAAAAATTGTAAAAGAATTAACAGAAGAAGAATATAGACTCAGCGTACCTCCTGTTTCATTCGGTCAATTAGTTGAATATGATTTGGTTCCTGACTATATAAATGATATGAAAAAACGATTTGGAAGAATAGGAGAAGGAATAAAAGTGGTTTGCGACAGTGCAAACGGGACCGGCGGCGTTGTAGGGCCTAAATTATACAGAGCATTAGGGTGTGAAGTTATTGAACTTTATTCACTTCCTGACGGACGTTTTCCACATCACCATCCGAATCCGAGCGACGAAAAAACACTTAAAGATATAAAAAAAGCTGTTGTGGCAAACAAGGCTGACTTAGGAATAGCATTTGACGGTGACAGTGACAGAATCGGTGTTATAGATTCAGAAGGTAAATCTATGACCGGTGATAAGCTTCTTCTTATATATGCAAATGAAATTATAGAGAATACAAAAAATAAAGATATAAAACCTGTTGTTGTATCGGAGGTAAAATGCTCACAAGTTTTGTTTGATACTATTAATGCAAACGGCGGAACAGCAGTGATGGCAAAAACCGGACACGGGTATATTAAAGCAAAAATGCGGGAAACCGGAGCTATTTTAGGCGGTGAAATGAGCGGACACACATTCTTTAAAGACCGCTATTACGGATATGACGATGCAATATACGCAGGGTGCAGAATGATTGAAATAGTTGCAAAACATAAAAGTCAAGATTCCAAATTTAAAATTTCAGACTTGCTGGAACCGTTTACAAAAGTGTATAGCTCGTCAGAGGTAAGACTGCCTTGCCCTAATTCGTATAAGAAACCTGTTTTAGAAGCATTTCAGGCAGAAATAGCACAAAATCCGAATTTTTTCGGAACAAAAATCAAAGATATCATCACTCTTGACGGAATGAGAATAATTCTTGAAGGAGAACATTCTAACGGATTTGCGCTTATAAGACAAAGTAACACCGAACCGGTGTTTACACTCAGATATGAAGCTGAAACAAAAGAGCTCGCGCAAAAGTATGAAGATTTAATGGTAACCAAGCTACTTGATATTATACAGAATATTTCAAAAAATCTGGCGGAAGTTTAACTTTAAAGGAGGTAATTATGGCAATAATATCTTGGACAGATTATTTTCTGGATATGGCAAAAACTTGTTCTTCACGTTCAAATTGTTTAAGAGCTCAAGTAGGGGCAATTATTGTCGGACAAGATAAAAAAATAAAAGCCACCGGATACAACGGAACTCCGTCAGGAGTTGAGTCTTGCTACGAAAGAGGAGAGTGCTACAGAATAAAAAACAATATTCCTTCCGGAACTTGTTACGAAACTTGCCGTTCAATTCATGCCGAACAAAATGCCATAATTCAAGCCGGTCAAGATCGTTGTATGGGAGCTACAATGTACATATACGGCCACAATTTTATATGCATTTTGTGTAAAAGATTTATTGTTCAAGCCGGAATTACTGATGTTTATTTAAAGAAAGACGAAAATTCTCAAATATTGCATGTATCTGTAAGCGATATAAAAAAAGAACTTGAAGATAAAAAATGCATTCAGACAACTACGGTTTAATCAAATATATAACTTATTTTCTTTTGTCAACCTAACTTTACCCAAAAGCTTTTTGTTGTAAAATATATATGGTTGGAGAGAATGATTATGTCAGAAAAAATTTTAATATTAGGACTTTCAAAAAGCGGGATAGCTGTTGCAAAAGATTTATGTAAAAGAGGCAAATGTGCATATATAACAGAAAACGGTGAACCGAAGGAAGAATATAAAAATATAATACCGGAACTTGAACATATCGGTATAAAAATAGAAACCGGCGGTCATTCGGACGAATTTATTGCAGGAGCATCTTATGCTGTTACAAGTCCGGGAATTCCTCCAAAGTCAGAGATATTTCAAAAGTTAAATAAACAAGGTGTTCCGATAATCTCTGAAATTGAGTACGCGTACAATAATACAGATATACCTTTCATTGTAATAACCGGTACAAACGGGAAAACAACAACAACATCTCTTGTATCACACATATTAAGCAAAAAATATTCTGCTCCCGTATGCGGAAATATCGGAGTACCCCCAACATCATTAATACGTGAAAAACATGATTTTTTGGTATGCGAAGTAAGTTCATTTCAAGCTCAGATGACAAAAAATTTCAGAGCAAAAATTGCTTGCTGGACAAATTTCACTCCCGATCACATTGATTGGCACGAAGGCTTAGAAAATTATTTCAACGCTAAAGCTAAATTATTTTTGGGGAATCAATCTCCCGAATATTCTATTCTTAATGCGAACGATAAAAAGTTGCTTGAATTTGGCAAACAGTGTAAAAATGTTTTGTTTTTTGATGGTAATAAAGACTGTTATATAAAAAATGATGCGATTTTATACAAAGATGAAGAGATTATAAAACTCAAAGAATGTCCGCTAATAGGACACCACAATTATCAAAACATAATGTGCGGAATTATTATATCAAAGTTACTCGGAATGAATAATGAAGATATAAAAGACCAAATTATGACATTTAAAGCTCCCGCACACAGACTGGAAAAAATTCGTGAATACAACGGCATAACATTTTATAATGATTCAAAAGCCACTAACCCTGAAGCATCAATTGTAGCAATTGATTCTTTCAATAATAAAGATGTCGCATTAATTTTAGGCGGAAGGGATAAAAATACTGATTTAACTCAGATGTGCGAATCAATAAATAAACATATACACACAGTTTTTCTTATAGGAGAAGCAACCGAAAGATTTGAGAAAAATCTGAAAAAAAACGGATTTAGTAATATAATAAAAGAAAGAAGTATGGAAGAGGCAATTGACAGAGCAATAAGCTTAAAACCAGATGTTGTGTTACTTTCACCTGCTTGTGCAAGTTTTGATATGTTCAAAAGTTATGAACACAGAGGAGATATCTTTAGAGAATATGTCTTATCAAAATAATGAAAATTTAAAACCGCAAAATATGCAATCTGACAGACCGCTGATGATTGCGGTGATATTTCTTGTTGTTATAGGCTTAATGGCAATATTTTCAGCAAGCGCACCAAAGTGTGTAGAGATGGGTGTAAGCCCGGCAAGATTTTTAATACAACAATTATTGGGAGTAATTGCAGGCATAGCCGGATTAAAATTTTTATCCAATTTTCATTATAAAAAACTTATCGGATACACTCTTCCGTTTGCAATTTTTGTAATAATAATGCTTTTATGGGTAAAAGTTGCCGGAGTAACAGTAAACGGCGCACAGAGGTGGATAAATATAGGGCCATTAAGTTTGCAGCCGTCAGAGTTTGCAAAACCCGCAGTTGTAATGCTTTTGTCTGCAGTATTTGCAAAAGATACGATATTATTGGATAACAGTAAAATCTCAACGGCGTTTATACCGATTTTGATAATGATAGGACTTATATTTATTCAACCTAATTTAAGTATGGTTATATTACTCCTTGCAACTTCAGTCGCAATATATTTATGTGCTGGAGGTTCATTTAAACTTGTACTCGGATATGCTTCATTATTAATACCTCTTATGCTTTTAAAAGGTTTGCGAGGTTATCAGTCATCACGTATAACTACATGGCTTCATCCTGAATCTGATCCATTGGGAGCCGGATATAATATAATACAATCACTTGTAGCATTTGCATCAGGCGGAATTTATGGTGTAGGATACGGGAGTTCTAAACAAAAACTGGCTTGGCTGCCGGAATCTCACACAGACTTTATTTATGCCGTAATAGGTGAAGAGCACGGTTTTATAGGTTGTTTTCTTATAATATGTTTATTTTGGACAATTTTGCAGAGAGGTTTTACAATAGCGGTAAAGTGTCAAGATATGTATGGTAAATTGTTGGCATTGGGTCTGACATTTTCAATATGTTTTCAAGGTTTTTTAAACATGTGGGTAGCGAGTTCATTTGTTCCTGCAACAGGAGTTCCGATGCCGTTTATTAGTTACGGCGGTTCTTCGGTTATGGTATCACTTTGGATGATAGGAATTTTATTAAATATATCAAAAGATAATGTAAGAAGAGGAAGATTTGGTAATGTCAGAAACATATAACTGCAAATATTTTGTAACCGGCGGCGGAACCGGCGGACACATTTATCCGGCACTTGCTGTAGCCAAATTACTTGTTCAAGACGGTGCAAAAGTATACTACGTAGGGAATAAACGCAATATGGAATATGAACTTGCATCAAAAAACGGTTATAAATTTCTTCACGTAAGTGTAAAAAGTATGCCGCGTTGTCTTAATATTAAGTTTTTTTGGTGGGGAGTAAAACTTTTCAGAGCAATTTTATTTTCAATAAGATATATAAAAAAATATAAACCTGACGCAGTTTTTGCAACAGGAGGATACGTTTCCGCTCCGATGATTTTTGCTTGCGCAGTAACGGGTACTCCGTATATAATGCATGATTGTGATGCAATGCCCGGACTTGTTTCCAGAAAACTCTCTAAAAGAGCAAAATTTGTCACACTTGCTTTTGCGCAGGCAAAAAAATACATACCTAACAAACATACTGTAATAACCGGCAACCCAATAAGAGAAGAATTTAAAACACTCACAAAAGCGGAAGCAAAAGAGCAAATGAATTTGGATAATCGTTTAACTCTGTGCATTATGGGGGGCTCTCAGGGCGCAAAATCTTTAAATAATACAACTATAGAATTATTAAAAGAGTTTTCTCAAGAATTAAATTTGCAAGTAATTTTTCAAACCGGCAAAAAAAATTACGAAGAAGTTATAGAAAGACTCAAACAGTTTTATCCGACATACGAACAGGATAAAAATCTAAGAATACAACCATATTTTGACAATATGATTTGCGTATTAAAAGCAAGTGATATTGTAGTTTCGCGGGCAGGCTCTCTTAGTATTTCAGAGATATGCGCATCAGATACAGCTCCTATACTGGTTCCGTATCCTTATGCTGCTGCTAATCATCAAAGAATCAATGCTAAATCACTTGCACAAAACGGAGCTTGTATATATTTGGAGGATGCAGAATTAGAACCGAATAAATTGAGAGAAATAATTGTAACACTTATAAAAAATCCTGTAAAAATAAATTATTTAAAACAAAACGCATCTTATCTTGCAAAATATGATGCAGCAAACCAAATAAAGAAACTTTTGGTATCTGTAACTGAAAAAACTAAGCAATAAAATGCGATTCGTGATATAATTAAATTTGTCTTGGAGAGAAAATATGCTTATACATACAGTAAACGAAGTAAGAGAAGCTGTAAATAGCTGGAAAAAAGAGAATTTAACCGTCGGATTGGTTCCGACTATGGGTGCACTTCATGAAGGACATCTAAGCCTTATAAAGAAAGCAAAAGAAACTTGTGACAGAGTTGTGGTATCTGATTTCGTAAATCCTATTCAATTCGGACCGTCAGAGGATTTTGACAAGTATCCGAGAACGCTGAATGAAGATATGAAACTTTGCGATAATGAAGGTGTAGATATTGTATTTGCACCATCTGCTGATGAGATGTATCAAAAAGGACAAAGGCTTTCTAATGATACTTTGACATACGTATGTCCGCCGTTTTTTTATGTAAATACTCTTTGCGGGAAATCCCGAGTCGGTCATTTTGACGGTGTATGCACAGTTGTTCTTAAATTGTTTAATATAGTTCAGCCGGATTACGCATTTTTTGGTCAAAAAGATGCTCAACAGGTAATTATAATCAAGAAAATGGTAAACGATTTAAATGTACCGGTTAAAATTATTCAGTGCCCGATTGTCAGAGAAGCATCCGGATTAGCTCTTAGTTCAAGAAATAAGTACTTGTCAGAAGATGGTAAAAAAGACGCTCTTGTACTAAGTAAAATATTAAAAAATATAAAATCTTGTTATGATAAAGGTGTGACTGATGTTGCTGCACTAAAAGAAACTGCTTACGGTTTTCTTAATGATAAACATGATATGGAGTATTTGGAAATTGTAGACAGAGATAATTTAGAAAACAAAATAAAAGCTGATGATAATTCTATTGCACTTATTGCTCTAAGAGTTGAAAATGTGCGTTTAATAGATAATATTTATCTTAAAGATTAGGAGATTGGATGCATAAGCTTATTTTAAAATTATTGGATTTTTTAAAACAGACAATCTATTTTTTTCAAATGCTGAGTGTTTTTTTTATTCTTATGCTAACACTTTATTGGGTTAAAAATATAATATCCGCAAATTGGCATTGGATGGATTATATAGCCAAACCTCTTGATTCACTTTTAAATATTTCGTCCGTAATATGTTCTTGCGAATGGAATCTTTTTGGATCAAAATTTGAAGTTAAATATATAATCGGAATATTACTTTTATTAACTTTATCTTTTATATTTAAGACAATATATGACCAAATGTATAACATTACATGCGCATACAAAAATTTAAATATAGACTTTAAAAGACACAATGAAAAAATACTTAATAAAAAACTTCACGAAGAACAAAAAACCAATGAGTTAAAAATCAATCAATACTCGGTCTTTATTAAAACAGCGGTAGCAAAGAAATATAGTCATGTTGAATTAAATGTTAATATTGATGAATTAAACAAAGATATGAATGATTTTCTATTTAAAAAAACAGGCGTTCAATATATAGATTTTAAAGACGGATTTTTATATTCTTACGATGATTTTTCTAAAATAGATACTGTTTTAGATGCTTTGTATAAAGTTATTAAAATGCCAAAAATTGATTGTATAATTTGTATACAAGCGGGGCATGATTACAAACAACTTACAAAACTTGCAGATTACGGATTTTATAACAAAATTGTTATAGCAGCAGATACAATGTACAGATACAGATTTAATAAATACCACAGATATGAAACAGCAACAATCGGTGATTATCAAAACGGAAATATAACTATACAGTTGCATGAGTTCAAAGAAATGTTGTAGTATAATTAAAAGGTAACAATTTATAAGGAGCGGGATATATGAGATATGATGCAGGTGAAGTAATTACGGCAATGGTTACACCATTCAACGAAAAACGAGAAGTAGACTATGAAAAAGTTGAATTTCTGGCAAATTATCTTGTAAATCATGGCTCAGACGCAGTTCTTGTAACCGGAACAACAGGAGAAGCGCCTACATTAAGTTATGATGAAGAATTAGAAGTTTTATCAAGTGCAAAAAGAGCTGTTTCAGGAAAAGGCAAAGTTATTATGGGCACCGGTTCAAATTCAACAGAAACAGCCGTTATGACGGCAAAGAGAGCCGAAAAAGAAGGTGCCGATGCAATATTATCCGTAGTACCATATTATAATAAACCATCTCAAGCAGGAATGATTGAGCATTTTTCCGCAGTAGCTGAAGCAACTGAATTACCGGTAATATTATATAATATTCCTTCACGAACCGGTGTAAATATGTCTGTAGACACAGTAAAAACTTTGGCAAAGAAATATAAAAATATTGTTGCTTTAAAACAGAGTTACGGTGATATGGACACAATAACAGAACTAAAAATGAGTTGTCCGAGTGATTTTGCAATATATTCAGGAGATGATAGCTTAACACTTCCGATGCTTTCGGTCGGAGCATACGGTGTAATATCTGTAGCATCACATATTTTTGGTACTGAAATAAAATCAATGATACGAAACTTTAAAACGGGAGATGCTGCAACAGCAGGAAATATGCACAGAAAGCTTTATCCGATATTTAAAAAATTGTTTATGGCACCAAACCCCGTACCTGTAAAATGTGCCCTTGCTCATAACGGTATTATAGAAGAATATGTTCGCAGACCGCTTGTTGAATTGAATAAAACAGAAAAGACGGATTTAATATTTACATTGGAATCTATTTAATAAAGGAGAAAATATGTTTAAAAATTTAGGTAAAGAGTTAAGAGATTTTATTTTACGCGGCAATGTAATGGACATGGCAGTCGGTATAATTATCGGTGCCGCATTCGGAAAGATAGTAGATTCACTTGTTAAAGATATCATAATGCCTCCGATTGGTTTTTTGTTGGGTAAAGTTGATTTTTCAAATTTGTATTTTACAATATATCCTTTGGGTGAAAAATACGATTCATTGGAAGCTGCAAGTACGGCAGGAGCAGTAACAGTGAATTACGGTTTGTTTATAAACACTATAATAAGCTTTTTAATTGTTGCTTGCGCAATATTTGCTATCGTTAAAGCAGTAAATACAATTAAAGATAGAGCTTGCAAGGAAGAAGAAGCAGAAGTTGCGGCAACAGAAAAAGAGTGTCCGTATTGCTGCACGCAAATTCCTATTAATGCTAAAAAATGTCCGCATTGTACATCTGAACTCGGATAATTATTTAATTAAAATAGGCGGGAACGATTACCTTTTTCGCTTAAAAACTAATATTACAGGATTTCCCGCAAAATTTTATAAGAGTATTTTTATTACCCGCCATATAAAAGGCGGGTAATAATTATTTGGGCTGTCGTTTTTCATATTAAAAAATTGCGGTAACTTTGTTTTTACTGATGTCATACATGTGTCATACATAATTAATTATTACTTTTTGTAACAAAATTCACTTAAGCTGAAATTTTCTATTTTTTAAATACTTTATATATATACAAGAACACGAAAAAGAAATTCATACATAAACCTTTCATACAACCTACACACTAACCTTCTACACATGAGGAATTAATCAAAAAATTCCAAACCCTATTCTTATAGAACAGGGTTTCTTTTTTATTTCCACTTTACGCATTACAATATTTGTTGTACTATTAACAAAGTAAGATAGAGGGTTCGGCAATGGGTTACAAAATATTATCAAAAAAAGAACTTTGTCCTAATCAGTTTGAGATTACGGTTGAAGCTCCTTATATTGTCAGAAACGCCAAAGCCGGACAATTTATCATATTCAGAGCGGAAGAAAACGGTGAAAGAGTTCCTTTAACTATAGCTGATATTGATAAAAAAAACGGAATTCTTACTCTTGTATTTATGGCTGTAGGCTATACAACAAAGAAACTGGCTCAATTAAATGCAGGTGATGAACTTGTTGATATATTAGGTCCTTTGGGGCAACCTACACATATAAAAAACTACGGCACAGTAGTTTGTCTAGCAGGCGGGTACGGTGCAGCACCTTGCTATCTAATATCCAAAGCTTTTAAAGAAGCCGGAAATAAAGTTTATATGATTATGGGAGCAAGAACAAAAGATTTAATATTTTGGGAAGACAAGATGAAAAATGCTTGCAGCGAACTCTTTATAACAACTGACGACGGAACGCTTGGAGAAAAAGGTTTTGTAACACAAGTTTTTGAAAAAATAATAAATCAAGAAAAAGTGGATTATGCTATTGCTGTAGGTCCAATGCCAATGATGAGAGCTGTAGCTAATCTTACAAAAGACAAAGGTATTTATACAGAAGCCAGCATGAATCCGATAATGGTAGACGGTACCGGCATGTGCGGAGCTTGCAGACTGACAGTGGGCGGAAAGACCAAATTTGCTTGCGTAGACGGTCCGGATTTTAATGCTCACGAAATAGATTTTGATGAAGTAATTAACAGAACAAGAATATATAAAGAAGAAGAACGCAAGCGTTCTGAAAATTGTAATTTATTAAAGAAGACAGTAACAACATAGGAGAACATATAGTATGGCATCAGATGAAAAATCAATTCCATTATGTCCGTTAATGAGCGTAGGCTCACAGGTAGAGATTGTATGTATGCAAGAAAATTGTGCATGGTATCTAAAGAATTATAAAATTTGTTCGGTATATATGATGGCACACAATTCTATGCTTGATGTACAAGCAAAGCAAAGAGCGGCAAAACAGGCTCAACAATAGATTTAATGCCGGTATTCATGCCGGCTTTTTAGTTTTTAAACATTAGAGATGTACAGCGGGGATAATATATGAAAAATACGGTTGTAATTGGTGCTCAATGGGGCGATGAAGGAAAGGCAAAAATTACTGATTTATTGGCACAAAAGGCTGATATGATAATCAGATATCAGGGAGGCTGCAATGCCGGACATACAGTAGTAACAGGAGGAAAGACCTATAAATTTCACCTTATACCGTCAGGAATATTATATAAAAATACAATTTGCTTTATAGGAGCAGGAACCGTAATTCATCCGGACTCTTTTGAGAAAGAATACAATGAGTTAAAATCTCAAGGAGTAAGTTTTGATAATCTTAAGATATCTCCGCTTGCTTCAATTACAATGCCGTATCATACAGAGATTGACGGTTATAGTGAATCACAAGGGGGTAAAGGTAAAATAGGAACGACTAAAAAGGGCATCGGACCTACTTATACAGATAAGATGGCACGAATAGGTTTGAAGATACAGGATTTATATTCTTATGAAGCTCTCAGTGAAAAACTTGACATAATATTGCCTTTGAAAAACAAACAGCTTGAAAAGGTATACGGACTGGAACCTTATACAAAAGATTGTATATTATCTCTTTGCGAAAAATATGCAGAGTTATTCAGACCGTACGTTGCAACAGATTGGCAAGATATGTTAAACAGATACAAAGATAAAACTATACTGTTTGAAGGTGCACAAGGAGTCATGCTTGACATTGATTACGGCACTTATCCGTTTGTAACAAGTTCAAATCCGATAGGAGGAGGGGCATCTACCGGAAGCGGATACGGACCTACAATGATAGATGAAGTAATCGGAGTATCAAAAGCTTATGTTACACGCGTTGGAGAAGGCCCGTTTGTAACAGAATTAACGGATAAAACAGGAGAGCAGATTAGAGAAATCGGACATGAATTCGGCGTAACAACCGGACGTCCGAGAAGATGCGGTTGGTTTGATGCAGTTATAATGAAATACGCTGTATTGGTAGGCGGAATTACTAACGTTGCTCTGACTAAAATAGATGTTTTTGACACATTTGATGAGATAAAAATATGTACAGCATATAAAGATTGCAGAAATGATAAGGTATATACTTCGTATCCGACAGATGTTTTCATTCATAAATATTTAGAACCTATATATGAAACCATGCCGGGTTGGAAAACATCTTTAAGTAATATAAAAACGTATGATGAATTACCGGAGAATGCAAAAAAATATATTTCCAAAGTAGAAGATTTAATTGGCGCACCAATCGGTATATTAAGCGTTGGTCCGGACAGAGAGCAAACAATTTTTATACAGAAATAAAATAAATTCTCCCCGTAGCTCAGCCGGATAGAGCGTTGGTTTCCGAAGCCAAAGGTCATGGGTTCGACTCCCGTCGGGGGGGATTTGGTTATATAAACACTATTGATTTTAACAAAATAGGAGAAGCCTGTATGATAAAAGAAGAACTTAATAAACAATTGTTCAATAAAATAAAACCAAATGCAAAGATTGCTATATTTGGCGCAAGCACTATAGGCGGCTGCATATTAAAAGATATATGTAATTTAAGAAAAGATGTTGAAGTTATATGTTTTATAGATTCGAGAAAACGCGGTACATTTTGGGATCTTCCGATATACGGGTTAAAAGAATTTTTTGATAAAAATTTTACATATGACCAAATTATAGTTGCATCTTTGAGTGCTCAATATACCGGAAACAATTGTATAAATGACACGGTAAACAATTCTTTGAATAATGTATTAGATATTTATGGCATAGATTATATACCTATCACAAAGTTTATTTTAGATTTATATAACGGAGAACATTCTATATTAAACGAAGAAAATTACAATAAAGCAATCAGTGTTTTTTCATATGAAGAAGATAAAAATTTATTTGATACACTGTTTCGCACTTGGAAAAAAATTCTTCCGGAGGATACGTT
Source organism: Candidatus Gastranaerophilales bacterium (assembly GCA_905236505.1). Lineage (GTDB taxonomy): Bacteria > Cyanobacteriota > Vampirovibrionia > Gastranaerophilales > Gastranaerophilaceae > CAG-196. The sequence goes on along the minus strand of CAJOPY010000026.1, from coordinate 3,678 downwards.
CAGAGAATGCTATAAAAATGCCAATACGGATTTTTATCCTGCAAATACAAGAGTAAAAAAACATTATTTGGAAAAAATTAATAAAGAGAAAATAGAAACAATTTTTGATATCGGTTTTAATTTAGGATTTAATGCAATAGCTTATCGTAAATTATTACCGAATTATAAATGCATATACGCATTTGAAACAATTTATGAATACTGCAGAGATACAGCTACAGAAGAATTTTTTATGGACAATACAATTAAAATGGTAAATTATGCTGTAGGAGAAAACTAGGGAGAGGCAAAATTTTATATAAACGGCAATAATTTAGGTGCATCTTTTGCGGATTTTGTTTCAAAACAATCAATTAAAAATATTCCTCAAGGATTTAAAGAGATTAGCGTTAAAGTGATAAAAATTGATGATTTTTGTAAAGAACAAAATGTGTATCCTGATTTTATAAAAATGGATATTGAAGGTGCAGAGTTATCAGCATTAAAAGGGGGCATTGAAGTGATTAAAAAAGTCCGACCTCAACTTGCAATATCAATTTATCACAGCGAAAATGATTTAGTGAATATTCCTATATATTTATATGAGAATTTAAAAGATTACATATTTAAATTAGGGCACTATTCTCCATGGTCGGCAGAAACAGTATTGTATGCCATACCGAAAGAGATATCATGACTTAGTGTTTTATAAATTCACCTTTTTCAATATCATAGTAATAATAAGCACCGTCTTTTTCGCAAATAAAAGGATAATTTGATGTAAAATTCAACTCCATTTGTTGTGCTTTTAGTATTGCGTGCAGCCTTATTGCTGACGGATTATTTTTATTATTTAATTCTCCTTTATTAGTCATAAAATCTGCCGAAACAAATTCAAAAATTTCTGTTTGAGGATTATAGACATAGTTATAACGGATACCGCCTTGAACCTGCATATACATTCCTGTATTTTCTCTTATTGCAATCATTCCGTGTTTTTTTGCCAATTCCTCACGTTTCGCATTATAATTTTTTGCGATTACAGTAACTTCCGGTTTTTCATCAATAATCTGCGCTTCAGAAACATTTTCGGTATCTGTACTTGCAGAAATATTTTCTGTTGTTTCTTCATTTACTTCCGCTTTAATACTATTCGTTTCATTATTTTCCGTATTATCCGGAGCTTCAGATTTTTCATTTGATAAAGTTTCTTCCGGTTTTTCTGCTTGAGATTCATTTGCTTGTGTAATTTTTTCAAATACACCGTTATTAAATCTGTATCTTACTCCGTCTTTTTCGTATATTCCGTTTGTTTCGGTTAAATTATATCCGGCTCTTACAGCACACAAATCTGCGTAAAAAGGTTCTTCGCCGGTTGCTTTCTTTTGGTTTATATATATTTCATTTGTACTTTCATCAATTCCTACGACAAAAACATCCTTAAGCTCTATCATTTGATGTGTAGTTTCGTTCCATATGTATTGCTTAAACTGTTTTTCCTGAATACCCGGTTCATTCCAACTAAAATCTTCTTGGTATACAAAATTAACGGCTAAACTGCTTGTTGTAAGTCCCATTTTTAAAATGGCGTCTTCCAGCGACTCAAATACATATCCTTCTGCAGTATAGTCTATATTAGGATCAATCGGATTGCCATTTCTATCTGCTACTTTATCAAATTTATGTGTTTGAGAATTATATTGCCATTGGAAACCGTTTTTATAATATATACCGGTTTCTTCGGAATTATCATATGCAGTATACCCAAATGCTCTTGATAGTAATGTAACAAACAACTTAGGTTCAATAGCTCCCTCTAATTGAAAAATTGATGTTAACATTCCGTCTTCAAAATTTTGATACCTTAATGATTCTAATTCTATTATTTTTCCGCCGTTCTCGCCTTCATCTTCAACATAAAAATATTTTTTATACGTTGAAGAGCCGTCATCTGTCGGATATTCTTTGTAAAATATATTCAAATTGTATACTTTCCAAAAATCTCCGTCACCGTACAAGCCTTTTGTTTGCTTAAATCCGGCTTCTTTTAATAATTCTTCTAAAGAATCCGATTCATAAGTTTCATCGTCTACAACTATTGAATATTCACAATGGTCTAACACTTTTGATGATGATCCGTCACTATATGTACGTTCATTTTTGTATACTTCTTCTTTTGTATAATCGTAAGTATCCGGCTCCGGTAAATATTCTACAAAATTTTGTTTATCAGAATCATATCTTACAAGTCCACCGTTTGGTCTTGCATATATACCTTTTTTATCCGTTAGAGAAAATCCGCTGTCTAATGCCTTAATATCCGGATAATATTCATTGTTTGGATTAAATTCTCCGTTAATCCAAATTTGAGTTGATGCATAAAGGTAAATGTCAGAAACTCCTTTAAGTTCTACCATCTGACTTGTTGTATCATTCCACATGTAAAAAGTTCCATTACTGTTACTCTGATATACGTAACTTACATGTGTTACACTCAAATTCATATCAGAAATAGCTTTTTCACGTGATTCATATTGAATACCTGTTTCAGCAGAAGGGATTTCATCTGTTTTTTGTTGATGAGCTTTACGAGAAGTTGTTTCTGTATTTTGCTCAGCATTTTGTGAAATATTAACATTAGGTAATGATTCAGGTTCTTTATTTTGGTCAGATACAGCTTCGGTAGCTTCTTGCCACGAATTATTCCATTGCTCTTGTTGAACCTCCTGCCTTACAAGAGATACTGATTCTTCTTGTTCTTCTGGAACAGAATTTGTTTCGGGCACTATTTCTCCGGTTTCTTCAATCCATACTTCATTCGGAATAAAATCCACTACAAAAGTTCCTTCTGTAGTATTTGGATTTCCTTGAGGAGGTAACGTTAAATAATACTTAACAAGCCCTCTTATATTTTCATCTGTGAACATTTTAAGAGCTTCTTTAGGATTCTCTTTGAGTGTTTCCATAAATGCTTTATACGAAACACCGGTATTAATAAGCTTACCTGATTTATCATCCCAAAGATAAATACTTGGCGGATTTTTTATGTCATTTTCTTTTGTATAAGACTTAGTTGTATATAGACCCGGAAAATCGGTATCTAAAAGATACCCTTTATTATTCAGGCTATTATTCACTTCTTTTTGTGCTTTTGCAAAATTCTCATCATAAACAATGCTGTTTCTTACCTGTGTCGGGTCATCACGATGTTCCAAATAATATATTAAATCCTGAAGAGAATTGATTGAAGAAGATACAGGGTTAAAAGAATTTAAAGTTTTGTATTTATTATCAATACCATATTGTAAAATCTCAGTTTTACCTGTCTTATTATCTTTTATTTGGCAGGTTGGAGAGAACATTTTGCTTACTTCATATTCGGTTAAGTTATATTTATCCGCCAAAAAGTCTACGAAACTCTGTGTTACAAAATCCGGCATATATAAATCGTCAGTATTATTTTCACTTGTTCTTTCAAGTTTTCCGGCTTTTATAATATCATTTATTTCAATTTCGGACTTTCCTGTTTTTTTCAAATACTGGATATATTCATCATAAACACTCTCCGTAATTTGAACAGGTTGTCTTACACCGTCATTTGGCTCAAAATCCAAATCATATGTTTTATCATTTAGCACAAATTTTATATGCCCTAATTTTGTACTTCCGTTTTCAAAAATACCGCCGCTTCCGTCAACC
>CAJOPY010000025.1 GCA_905236505.1 Candidatus Gastranaerophilales bacterium | reverse complement strand
TGAGCTTTTAAATCAGCAAAACTGCTCTTCAAACCATCTATAGAATTATTAATTTTGTCATATATGTTATTTAAATTTTGTTTTACTTCATCTTTTGTTATATTTATTTGAGATACAACATCATGAAGAGAAGACTCTATTTTGTCGTATCTTTCACTATTTTTTGACGCAGATAATTTTATCTCTTCATATTTATCTGTTATTGTATCAGTAAATTTTTTGTCAAATAAATTTATTCTTTCACCAAGCGAAACAGACACATTTTTCTTTATAAACTCTTGAATTTGAGTATTAAGCTTTTCGGCCATTGTATCAATTAAAACAGTATTTGTTGCTTTTAAATCCGTAATTGCATCCGAAAATACGCTTACTTCCAACAATTTATTTATATTATTTGATGTTTCTTCTACTGATGCTTGAAGGTCTTTTGCCAAATTATCTAACTTTGCGTTCATTACGGTTGAATCGGTTCTGACATCAAAATAAGATTTTAAATCATTAACCGCATCTAAAACATATCCGGCAACAGAGCCTTCCAGTGACGATAATAAAGAAGACAATTCATCTTTTTCAAAATCTTTTAACAACGAGAATTGCTCTATCAAATCACTTACAATGACATCTGTTTCTTTTTCTATATTTTTTCCGACTATTTCAAATTGCTCGTTTAAGAGTTTTGTTATTAATTCTTTGCATAAGGTTGAGTTTTGTTTTATGTTTTCTGCTTGTTCTAATATTTTGTCAGCAATTAGTTCTGTTGACCTTAAATCTTTTTGAGATGCTTCTTCAACCGCCGACAGAATATTTGTTACATTTGAATCAAATGATGACTCTAAATCTACATAAGCTTTTTTTGATGAGCTTGAAAGTACATTTATTGCTGATGAAAGTTCTGCTTTTGCACTTTCTTTCATATCTTCTGCAAGTGAAGTAAATGTTGAAGCCAGCTCTTTTATCTGAGATTGATAAAGATTCATTTGTGAAACTTCGTCTTTATCTAATCTGTTATTTAAAGCTGCAAAATCTTCCTTAAAATCCGCTATTCTTGTTTTTAATTCTTCTGTTATCTGTGTTTCTGCATTTCCAAACGCTGATATAAGATTTAAAGATGTTTCTTCAAATACATTTTGTATTTTTTCATTAAGATTTATGAGCTCCGGTTTTATATCTTCTGATATTATACCTTTTACGTCGTTAAAGTTTTCTGAAGATAATGATTGCAACAAAGATACCTTTTCTGATATATCGTTTGCATTCTCTCTGAATGTTGAACTAATTTTTTGTAAGTTAGCACTTAACTCTTCAAATCCGGCTTTTATTTCCTGCGCCTGTATATCCAAACCTGAATCAAAATACTTATTTATATCATTTAATTCTTCTCTTAAGGAATTTACTAAATTTTCATTTGATTTTTCTATTTCTTCTGAAAAGGCAGTAAGCTTTTGTTTTAAACTTTCATAATCTGCTGCTGTCAGCTCTATATTTTCGCTTAATATATCTTTTAAATTGGACGCTATATCTTCTATCTGCTTTGCAGAATTTTCATTCTGAACACTTAGTGTTTCATTTAAAAGATTATTTAATTCACTTACCTTATTCGTTATAAACTCTGATTGCGCAATATCATTTTGTTTTGAAGTCTCAAACAGATTTTCAATCTGAACTTTATATTCATCAAGCTTATCGGAAAGTGTTTTACCCATTAAACTTGAAGCATTGCTAAGTTCTTTTTTTATTCTTTCTCCTAAAGCTTCATTTCCTTGATTCAAAACATCAACTATCATTAAATTAAGCGATTCAAAACTGCCTTCTATGATATTTACCTGACGTGCTAAATCTTCATCAAAAGATGTATCCAAATCATTAAATCTGTTTCTTAACTCGGCAAAATCGCTCTTTATATCTTCCAAATTAGATTTTAATCCGTCCGTCGTTTTTTCATCAGAATTATTTATCAAATTCTTTAATGTTACAAAATTATCCAAAATCTTTGACAATGTTGTTGTCAATGAAGACGTTGTATCATAAGAAAGTTTATTTACGGTTTCATCAAATGTATGAATATTATCTGTCAAAATTTGTATTTGATTGTTTATATCTTCTTTTATATCAACTAATTGATGTTCTGATTTTTGATAAAGCGATTCTGAATTAAATTTCAACTCATTTATTTTATCCGCATTTTCACAACTGAATTCGTTTTTAAATTCTGTTATTTTATCTAAAATAATATTTTTTAAAACACTGATTTTTAGATCAAAATCACCTCTTAGATTTTCTGCCGATGTCAAAACGTTGTCCATATTTTCGGATATTGCTGACTTATTTGTGCTTATGATTCCTTTTATTTCATCAAAATTTGACTGCACTTCCACCAATTTATCATAGGATTTCTTAATATCATTTTGTATTAATGTATTACTTTCAGAGATTGCATTCGTTAATTTGTTTATTTTTAGTTCGGATTCTTGACTTATTTGAGAAAGATTATTCTCTACCTGTGTTCTTATTACATCAACTATGTCACGAACATTTTCAACATAATTTAAATTGCTGTCTTTTACAATTTCCACAACTTCAGACAAACGTTCTTCCATTTTTTCGTTATTCGGATCTTTTAATACACTTACGTATGAAAGAACATCAATAACAGAAGAAGATATATTATCCAAAACGCTCTTTATTCCGTTTATTGAATTTGTTTGAGCAATCTTTATTTCATCTTCAACACTGTCTAATTTACTTACCAAAAGCTCATACTTGCCAAATAAATCACTTGTAATTTTTTCATTTATATTACTTTCTGAATTGTCTACAGCATTGACTAAATCTTGTTTTACGGCATATAAATCTATCCTTAAATCTTTTACTACATTTACAAAATCAAGTCCCAGAACACCGTTTATCGCGGTTTTTAATTCTTCATATTCACGTTTTGTATTATTAAGCTCTATAACGGAAGCATCCATTTTGTAATCCATGTTTTCCGTTATTTTTCCTAATCTGCCAATCTGTTCCGATAATTGTACAGATGAAGAACTAACATACTCTTCTTGTTTATCTAAACTCTCTTTTAAGCTGTTCTCAAAAACAGTTAATCTATCTGTTATATTTGAAAAAATCGCATTGTTGGCTGATACATTATTATCGTCTAATTGAGAAACTATGGACTTTAAGCCGGATATCGTTTCATTAACATCACTAAAGCTTTTCTCAAATAAATCCGATAACGTTGTTTGTGTATCTTTTATCTTTGAATTTAAATTTTCGGCATTTGCAGAAATATCATTTATTGCTCTCTGAATATTTATATCAAATAACTGTGATACCTTTTCCGATTCTGTTACAAGCTTTTCCTTTACCTCTTCACCAACTTTTACTATTCCGGATGATATTTCATTTAAACTTACATTTATATCCAAAGACTTTAAATCTTCTCTGAGCTTTTCTATATTAATTGAAGTATCATTTATTCCGGTCTTTAACCCGCCAAATGAAGCATTTATATCATTTAAAACAGTTGTCAAAGACAGCTTAAATTCTTCAAATTCCGCATCATCAGAAACTTCTTTTACTGTTTTTTCCAATGATTCCAATTTTTCACAAATAGCCTTACAAACTTCATCATCTTTATCCGATATTTCTGTTTTTAATCCGGCTATTATACTTACCGAAGCATCTATTTTATCTGCCAAATTGTCAATTTTATAAGTTTTTTGAGAGATTGTATCAACTAAATCAGCCAATTCTCTGCTCTTTGCGGATAACTCGGTAAGACTTCTTTGTATATTTGCAGTATCTTTTTGAGTTGCAAGTGTTGTAACAGCATCATCCAACTGATTATTCTTTTTATCAATAAGCTGTATTGCTGACAATATAGCGCTTGATGAATTTACTATATCTGTTATTTGCTTGCTAAAACCGGATATCGCTTCTGACTGATCCACTTCGGATATAGACTTTAAAACAGTTTTAAAATTTTCGTTAAGGCTTAATACTATTGTATCAAACCCGTTATTTAAACGCTCTATATCATTTTTTACGGATATTACGCTCTTTATTATATCGTTTTTCTTTGTTTCATCGGAACTTATTGCATCTAATCTTAAAGTTATATCGGTGAGCGACTCTTTTTGAGCAACAACTTCCCGTGAAAAAACAGATAAATTGGTTGCTACAATATCAAAAAGTTCTTTTAATTCAGTTGTTTTTACAGATTCTGAACTGTTTTTTAGCAGATTTGAGAACAATGATTCTATTGCGCCAAATTTTGAAACTAAAACATTATGCCGTTCATCTAAATTACGCTTTAGCTCTGTTAAAAATGTCTTTATAAGATCAATATCCTCTTCTGTATTTATTTTTTCTAGCTTTGAATTAATTCCGTTCAAAAGCTTATCTACATCTGAAGTATTCAATATACCCTGCGCTCTGATTGAATTCAATAATGTTTTTATGGTATCAAAATTCTCGTTAATCTCTGAAAAATTATTCATTTCTGCCATTTCTATACTTTATCCCCAAATTGTACAATCTCTTCATAATTATATAATAATATAAACATAGTGACAAATACTAATTTTTTTCTTAATATATAAATTATGAACTACATATTTTTTATTCTTATAGCAGGCTCTTTAATCATTGCTGTATTTAACGGCAATATAGAAAATGTTACAAATGCAATGTTTGAAGCATGCTCAACATCCGTAAAAGTTGCTTTTTCACTTATCGGAATTATGGCCTTTTGGCTCGGGATTGTAAGGATTGCGGAAAAAGCCGGATTGGTCAAACTGATTGCAAAATTAATAAAACCAATTACTTCGGTTTTATTTAAAGACATCAAAAAAGATTCTCAAGCAACCGGTGATATTGCACTTAGTCTGTCAGCTAATGCTCTCGGACTTTCTAATGCCGCAACTCCTATAGGAATAAAAGTAATGAAAGAACTACAGGAAGATAATCCGAATAAAGATACGGCAACTGACAGTATGTGCATGTTTCTTGGAATGAATACTGCCGGTTTTCAAATCATTCCGGCTACCGTAATCGGTATTCTTGCAGCCTCAGGAGCTGCAAATCCCACTGACATAGTTTTACCTACACTTATTGTCACAACTCTTTCTTTTATTACAGCAATAATTGCAGCACTTATTCTTAAAAAGATTTGGAGGAAGTATGAATAATTTATCACTATACATTCTTCCTGCAATGATTCTATACATATTAACAATAGGTATTTTTAAAAAAGTTCCTATATATGAAGAATTTACCGAAGGAGCAAAGGACGGTTTTAAAGTTGCTATTTCCATTATCCCGTATCTTGTTGCTATAATCGTAGGAATTAGCATGCTCAGAGCTTGCGGAGCTATTGAAATATTAACAAATATTTGCGGAGACTTTTTTAATAAAGTTCAGGTTCCGGTTGATATAATTCCAATTATGATTACACGCTCTCTTTCAGGCTCTGCTGTTTTAGGTTTATTATCCGACATAGTTTCTCAATACGGACCTGAAAGTTTCACGGCAAAACTTGCCGCCATTATGGTCGGAAGTTCGGAAACTACGTTTTATGTACTTTCCGTATATTTTGGCTCAGTCGGAATAAAAAAATTCAGATACGCAATACTAACAGGAATTATTGCAGATATTACAGGTATTGTACTAGCAATTTTGGCTGCTCGGTTGTTCTTTCCTGCCAGCATCTTGTAGTTGAAGGAAGAACCAGTTCCGGAATTTCTTTTTTTATTAATGCAGCAAAATTAATATCTATAAAATTTATTTGTGGAAGCTTTTCTACAGTATATTCTTCACTGCCGCAATTATGGCAAAAATGATTTTGCGGAACAATATTCCCGTTTTTTACCATTGCTCTGATTTTTACACCACAACATGCACATCGTGTAATATACCACTCATTTTGAATTAATTTTCCGCAATCCGGACAGTATCCCTTTTCCATGTCCGGACGTATCTTATCATGTGTACATTTTACATTAATTGACGGAAAAAATAATGAAGCAATTTTTAATAAATCATCTGTTAAACTCATAATAAAACCTCTGTATTTTTTATTTAATAAAGAAGTTTTAAAAGTCAAGTTTTTTGATAAATCAGAATTTTTTATGTATTCATTTTTTTATTACACAATCTATTATGCTAAACTCGTTTTTGAAATGACTTTACTTGCAGAATTTTCTACAATACCGTGTCTGGCAACAACTCCAAAATCTCCGTTTGACAAAACTTCACGAGTTGCCGCTATAAAATTACCATTTGTATAATCTTCACAATACAACCTGTTACCTATCTTTCCGGCTTTTGTTCTGTTAAAATCAAACTTTAATCCCATTTGCTCCGACAAATTTCTGAAAAAATCATGAATATTTTTTCCTACATCAGCTTTTACTACTTTTGAATAAATACCATTTTGCAGCATTCCTGTTCTGCTTATTGTTGCAAAGTCTCCGGAAGGTATACGTGAACCGGTCGTAGCTATAAATTTTCCTGTATCATCAATTCCGACCAACCATTTGTCAAAAACACCAGTCTTTGTTCTTTCTATATTAATCGGAAATTTTAATTCTTTTGAAATACTACTGAGCAATTTTTTTTCTTGAGAGCAAAACAAACCCTCTACTGCAGAGGATATCCTTTTTGGAGTAATAATCATATTAACCGCCTTTCTTATAAACATCTTAATCTTTAACTGTTTAATTTTTTACAATTTTAATATTTAATCTTGGTAATCTTACTTATATAAAGTCTAAAGAAAATCAAAAATTGCGCAAAGGCTCACCTCACCCTCACCATCACCGTCCCGTCCCGTCCCGTTAGGCATTATCGCTTGATTTCAGACCTATTG
>CAJOPY010000024.1 GCA_905236505.1 Candidatus Gastranaerophilales bacterium | reverse complement strand
GCTTTATTAACTCGTGTAATGGGCGGAAACCAAGTTAAGATTATTTCTTGGTACGATAACGAAATGGGTTATTCTACAAGATTAGCTGAAACTACTTTGATGGTTGCTTCTAAACTTTAGGGGTAAATTATTGGTGCGAATAATCGCACACTACAATAAAAAAATTCTAAAAGCGTTCAATCTTAATTTTAAGGTTGAACGCTTTTTATTGAAACATTAATTACTACCCAAACACTAAATCTTGTAATACAATACTCAAAATGGTATAATTAGCATATGAAAGATGTTACAAATATCATAGAATCTCTTAAAAATCAAATTCATTCTTTGTTTTCTAATTTTTATGGAATTTATTTATATGGTTCATATGCAAATAAGACAAACAAAGATAATAGCGATATTGACATTGTTGCACTATTTGATACTAAACTTGCAAGAGAAGATAGAATGAAGCTATGGTGTCTTGTTGGATTGATTGAAGCAAAATATAATGTTATCATTGATTTACATCCAATGAACAAAGAAGAACTAAAACAAAACCCTGTTTATTACAATCAAGTTGTTAGTAAGGGAATTTTTTATGGTGCGTAATATACAAATATTGATTAATAATTTAATTCAAAAATCAGACGAAGCCTTAAGTTCTGCTGAGTTTAACTTTACTAACGAGCATTATGAAAAACTTGCCAAAATCGTCTTTACTACGCAATATTCTATATTGTTAGCGCTCTTGCATATAAAAACAATTTTATAACATCTAAACATGCTCAATTAATGGGATGGTTTAATAAAAAATACATTTATGAAAACAAAATATTTGATTCTAAAATGCTTGCTATATATAAAGAAGCTTTTAATAACAGACAAAAATCTGACTATGATTTTACATATAAACCCGATAAAGATGATATTTTAGCGATGATAGATGACTCAAAATTATTTATTAATACTATAAAAAATTATTTATCAAAAAACCTTTTATAAATCTTGAACCATTTCTTCTATGGTTTTATTTACGATTTTTGCAAATTTTAGAGCATTAACAAGAGATAAACTATGTTTTCCGCACTCTACATTACTTATATATGATTTACTAAAATTTGTAATATCTGCAATATCGTCTTGAGATAATTTTGCTTTATTTCTATAATGTTTAAAATTTATTCCAAAATTTTCTAATATTTTTTGTTCGTCCATAGAATAATTATATATTCTTGACAATAATAATTCTATATTTTATACTAACATTAGTATCACTATAGAAGAATTATATGCACGATAAAAGAAAGTGTGAAGCAGTGGAAATTGATGAAGATATAATTAGCGAAATTAAAAACATAAAAGATCAAGTAAACTCTCTTTTGAAAGCTCTCGTTTCCAGTGTTTTTGAAACAGATGAGCTCACAAAAAATGACTCATATAACTTTATAGAACTTCTTGAAGATAAAGTTAAAGAACTTAAAAATATCAGCGATACAATAGAAATTTAACTATATAATATGTTGTGGAAGCGTAACTGAGCCTTTTTGTATACGTTTTTGCAGTTCGCCTGAGGGTTCATAATAAGGCGATACTGTCATTATCCTTGCAGCAATATCCGGATAGTGATAAATAAACTTCAATTCACTTTCGGTTAAAGGTTTTTGAGTATGTACGTTCGCGTATCTTGCAAGTTCTAATATATTTCTGGCTTCATTTTCATCTTTAAACTCTATTTCAAGTTTATTATAAACATTACGGAAACCCTTAATACCGCCATATTCTCCTGTTGTAATCATTCTTCCCGTTTCAATAATTTCCGGTTCTCCGCGTCCGAGTTCCTCAAAGTCATAAAGTTCGTAATTTCTTCTGTCTTTTAAAGCACCATCTGCATGTATTCCAGATTCGTGTGCAAATGCATTATCGCCTACAGCAGGCTGATTTATCGGTATCGGAAGTCCGAATGCATATGCGGTATATTTTGCAAGTTTCCAAGCTTTTGAGAGGTCAATATTTTCATCTACGCTATATTGTCCTTTAAAACCTGCGGATTTTAAACACGCAAGCAAACAAGAAACTAAATCCGCATTACCTGCCCTTTCCCCCATACCGTTAATGGCTGTATTTATATATGCGTCAACTCCGGCATCATTTGCTGCCATTGCTCCTTCAACAGAACAGGCTACCGCCATTCCCAAATCATTATGAAAATGCATCTCAATAGGCATATTAGTTTCTTTTGCCAGTCTGTAAATTCTGTTATAAGTAGTATGAGGATCTTCATATCCTAATGTATCACAGTAACGAAAACGATACGCGCCACACTTTTTTGCTTCTTTTGCCAATTTTATTAAAAAATTTAAATCACTTCTTGAAGCATCTTCAGCATTTACTCCTATTATTTTGGCACCTTTATCAACTGCACATTCAACAGCCTCGCAAGTCATTCTTAATATATCGTCATAATTTTTTTTACCCAAATATTTTCCCTGTATCATTTGCTCTGAAGTTGACTGCGACAAATTACAATTTTCAAGCAGCGGACAATTTGTAAATGATTGTATTACATCTGTTGTAATTGCTCTCATCCAACCTGAAAGTTTTGTTTTAGATATAACACCCCTTTTAACAAGCTCCAAATTTGCATTTAGATAATTCAGTTCGTGCATTGTTGTAGGAAAACCAAATTCTGACTGAGTTATCCCCATATCGTCCAGCATCAAGTTGATTATGGTTTTTTGAAGTTTAGCAAGTCCGAGTCTTGACGTTTGCACACCATCTCTGTTTGTTACATCTACAAAATATATTTTAGGCATATTTTAACCCTTTTATGATTATCTTGATATTTTTTTAACTACGTGTTCAACTAAAGCCTTGTTTTCCGGCACATCCTGACATTTTTTTACAACACCGAATATATAACCGGCAAAAATTGCAGCTATTGTTACAAATTTAGCAAAATTTAATATTTTATTCTGAAGAAGTTTCTTTTTTACATCTTCTTTATTAAAATATTTTGATTCATTATAAGATCCAATAAAAACTTCTGAACCATCACGGATTTCACCGTTTTTTGTTTTTACTATATATAAATCTACATTATTATCAGATCCACCGGTTATAAAAAAGTCCATACCTTTTTCTTCAAGTCTTTCTTCTAATGATAAATTGGTTCTACCATATTGTTCCTGTAGAGATGACAGAATATCACCGCTGATTTTTGATTTTTGTTTATTTATAGCTAATGCATCTGTATACGTACTTTTAAAACTTATGCCGGATATCTGTTGTATCATATTGACCTCATTTACATAATCCCTGTCACTTTCATATTTTATACCGTTTATATATTACTTTCAAGTGATTAGATTGAATTTATTTCAAATATTTAACATATTTAACACACACATTATATCTTTCGCAATACCGCTTCAGTTCTTTTATAACCACTCCGGAAAGAGCAAAAACAGCAATTAAATTCGGAACTGCCAAAAATAAAGTAACTGCGTCTGACAAATTTATTATTGATTGAAAATTCATTGCAGAACCTGCAACTATGCAAATGCAATATATAGCTTGAAATGTACGTGTTTTATACTTACCTTCTCCAAATAAAAAATTCCACGCTTTTACTCCGTAATAAGAACCGCAAAGCATTGTAGATAAAACAAAACAAGATGCCATTACAGTAAGAAGTATAGGGAAAAACGGACATATTGTTCCGAAAGCTTTTGATGTCAATTCAATTCCGGCTATGCCGTCTACTGTTAAATAAGCCTTAGATATTACTATAACGAAAGCTGTTGCAACCCCTACAATTACAGTATCCACAAACGGCTGGAGCATTGATATAAAAGCTTGAACCACAGGTTTATTTGTATTAACGGCTGAAAACGCAATAGGAGCTGTTCCCAATCCTGATTCATTTGCAAACATTGCACGTCTAAACCCCCATAACATACAAGCAAATGCTCCTCCGGTCATTGCCTTTGGAGAAAATGCCTCTTTTATAATCAAAACAAGACACTCCGGCAAATGATGAATATTTAATAAACATACCAAAAATGCACTTGTAACGTATAATGAACACATAATAGGAGTAACTCGTGATGTGAATTTACCAATTGCCTTAATTCCGCCAATTATTGTGAACCATGTAATTAATGCAGCAATAGAACCCAATATCCAACCGTTATTTGCAAAAATACTTTCTTCTCCGCCTGTTATTTCGGTAAACTGAGCAGTCATAGCATTTATTTGAAATAAATTCCATCCGCCTATCATAGCAAAAACACAACACACTGCATAAGTTTTTGCTAAAATCGGGGCTAATTTACTTATATACTTACCTCTTAATCCGGCAAGTATATAATACATAGGACCTCCGGAGACACTTCCGTCTGAATTTGTTTTTCTGAATTTTACTCCCAAAAGAACTTCAGAAAATTTTAGTGCCATAGAAAATAATCCTGCAATTACCATCCAAAAAATTACACCGGGACCGCCTATTGATACAGCAGCAGCAGAACCTGCCACATTTCCTATTCCTGCTGAAGCTGAAATTGTTGCACTTAGTGCTTGAAATGATGACAATTCACCTTTCTTCTTTCTTTGATAACCATTTGGGTTATTATGTTCAAAATTATCCGTTATTAATTTTATTGAATGCTTAAACCCCCAAAAGCCTATAAATCCGGTTCTTAATGTAAAAAATATTGCTGCAAAAATAAGAAGAGCAACTAAAAATTCAATTTTTACCCCTCCTATTGTAACATATGAAAATATTATTCCTGAAACCCTATCAGCAATTGGCGACAAGAGGCTATCTATTACGGCATCCAAATTCATAACTATATAATACTATAAACATAAAAAATATTTCCGATTAACGTTTTACCGCACCCCAAGCCCTTATGTAACCGCGTTCATACTTAAACAAATAATAGCCCCCATCTTTTATATATTCAACTTCCGCTTCCATATGTTCATATTCTTGAGGCGGAGTTGCACCGGTTACTGCGTATTTTGCATTTATTATTTTTTTAAATTTTTCTTCACGCTTCTTTTTTGCTCGCTCTTTCTTTTCCTCTTTTGTGAGCTCTTTATTTTTTGCATAAAGTTTTTTCATTTCTTTACTGTTTTCAGCTAACTTAAAAACTGGAATAACTGCAATTAGGTCTTTTGACTCTATCAGATATAAAAATTCTCTGTCATCAGATAATGCCAATTGATAATATCCGGGCTTTATAAAATTACCGTTATGATCCGGAATATAATCAGTTATAATTACGGTTGGCTGTTCTTCTCCCGGAATTGAATACCTGTATATTGTTCCTTCATGAATAGTTTTTCCGGATGGAATCACCGGATAAGGAGCAGCCGGTGCCAAATAATCAATATCTCTTAATGCAGGCGTAATTATTCCGTCTATCATATCTTTCCCACTACTTTTTTTATTACTGAATCTACTTCACTGAAGTTTTTGCCAAGTAAACAAGATGATGCAACAAATATCAATGACATATATTTATCATTTGCATTGCCTTCTTTTATTAAAAGCCGGTAGCTTTCTCTCATCAATCTTTTTATACGATTTCGTTTTACCGCACGTTTATGAATTTTTTTACTCACCACAAAACCGATTTTTGTCGGTAAATCATTATTTTTTATTTTTCCGATAAAAACGGTTATACCGCCATAATGTATAGTATTCCCTGTTCTGTATGTAGCTTTATATGCTGAGCGTTTTTTTAGTCTGTAATTTTTTGGAAGCATATCAAAATAATACTTCTATAAATTTATATTGTAAAGTATTGTTACACTTTGTTTCGTTTTGTAAATTTTTATTTTCTACTGCTAAAGTTTTTTTTTAAAATGCCGATATACAAAATATAAGGAGTTAATTTAATGTCAGATGATTTTGAATTAGAAAAAAACGAAAATCAGCCACCACAAGAACAAAATAATCAATCAGGCGGCAAAATTATAGATGAAGCAAATTATCAAATTCGCAAGCCAAAAGAAAAAGAACCTACAGTTGTCGGGCGCGGAGGCGATCCTTTATTTAGGCGCATTCAAGCAACAAAGGAACAATTGCTTGAATTGATGGAAGAAACACAAACCGTACAGGATTGGGTTCAAAGAGAAACTTGTAACAATGTTGCTTTATCATGTCTAGAAAATGAAAATTTAAAAGAAATTTATTTTGCCATAAAAGACGGATTCGGAGAATACGGAAAAATCACTCTCATGGGATTTAAAACACCGTTGGGAATTGAAATACCAAGATTGAAAATCTATGATACTAATGGTGAGGTCATAGAAGTGCTTACAGGACCACAAGTGATTGACGAATTAAATAAACGGGCAATCGCGTATAAAGAATCGCAAAATGATTATGAAGAATTACCTTTAACAGAAGAAAATGTATCTGAAGAAACAGTTATTGCTGATTATTCAGGAAATCCTGAAGATTACTCTACTTAGAATTTTTCTTCAAAATTATTCCGTTGATTTTACAAAAAGATGTAAGAACTGATAATTCTTCTTTAATCTTTTGCTGAACATGTGCCTGCTCTTCAGCTATCGGTACACTCTTTGCAAGTTGAAACATTTTTAACGCATTTTTTATATATTCTCCGCGCAAAGATGATTTTGGCAGTGCCAGTTCCTGATATAATTTTGCATACTGAATATATCCTGAAATAAGAGTGTTTTGAAGATCAAACTGCTTTGATATAAATATGGATTTTTCTATATAAACTTTTGCAGAATCGTAATCCTGTTTTGCTATATAAATTTCACCGATAAGTTTATTAAAAAGAGCCATAAAATAATAATTATTTATATTCGGACTTTGAGCTATATCCAATGCTTTTGTTGCTATATCCAATGCAAATTGAGTTCCTTTTGTTATCAGCCTTAACTCCGCTATCAAATACCAAGAAAGAAGTACTCCGGTTGCCACTTTTTCTTTTGCAAAATATGAAACCTGTTCCTCCAGTATTTCTAATGCTCTCTTTGTATCATTTTTATCCTTAAATATCTTAGACAGCAAAGTTTTTAGTATATTTTTGGTAAACTTATCATTTGCATTATTTGCGTATGCAACTACGTTAAAAAGTTCTGTATATAAACTATCATAATCTTTTTTTATAAATTTATTTAATATATCTATAAAATTCCAGCGCGAAACAATAAATGAATTCATATTATCAAGAGAAAATTCTTTTAAGATATCGTCAAGAATTTTTTCTGACACATTAACATCTCCTTTTATTGTATTTGCAAAAGCTAATGCTAAATGAGTTCTGCACAAAACAGACGTATCCGTGATTTTATTTTTTTCTGCAATATCAAACAAAAGTTTAATTACATTAAACATACGGTTATCACCTTGAAGAGTCAATGCTTCAGCTAAGTCAAAATACATTTCAATCCAAGTTTCATATAAATCATTTAGTTGGATTATTTGAGTATCCTTGCCTTTTGCCAAATATTTCTCAAAAACAGGAACTATTTCCGTATCAACCAGATTTACTGCTTGTCCGTAATTGCCAAGTCTTACCAAAGGACGTATTTGACGAGATTTTATCAGAGCTCTGTCCAATTCAAAATCCAAATTTTCCGGTATTTTATTTAAAACACTGTCTGCACACTCTATTGCACCCCAATAATTTCCTTTTTTCATAGAGGCTGATGCTAAATAACCTAATAAATCAATATGCTCTGCTTCTTCAGTATCCTCAAGCATCATTACTGCATTTTGAAGATATTCAAATGCCGAATTATAATCAATTGGTTCAAGTAATTTCCCGACACGCGTATATATATTTTTCTTTACTTTATGATAATATGCGCTATTTTTGTGTTCTATAAGTTTTAATGCTTGCTTTTGTGATATTATGTATAATCCTATATCACCGATATACGAAGCCTGCTTCATCAATAATGTCCACACATCAAATGCTTGATCATTATTATTAAGTTTTTGAACAATATAACCTAATAACGCAAGTGATGATTGTTTATAAATACTTATTATTTCATACAAATTGTTTAATATATCTTCAAATAATTCATCATTTTTTAAAATATTTACTATTATCTTCCATATTTTTTCACTTTTGAACTCAAATGATAAATTATTAATTTGTGTTATAAACCCTCTTTGTACCAAAAGATCTACTATACGTTCAAATTCTTGAGGAGAATTATAATCAAAATTTTCCAAGATTGCCGGATAAAATTTTTGTCCTAACACCGACAAAGCTATCAGAACCCTGTATGAAGGCAAATCTTCCTGTCTTAAAATACTTAATCTTGCTCCGATTACATTTTCCGCAGAATCATATTTTACATAATTTAATCCATTTCTTTTAACATCTTTATAAAGCAAAACTATTTGCTCTGCAATTCCCGGATTTCCAAATGATATCTTCGCCGTATTTTTTATAAATTCTTTATCGGGGTTTATGTCATGGTATTGTGATATCAATGCTTGTATTTGTGTTTCGGAAAAAGAGGCAATTGATAAATCTGCATAATTATTCTCCTTCAAATGCGGAGATGTCACTATACCCATGCCCGGACGTATTTCTTTTGATATTATTATAAACTTGCATCGTTCCAATATATATTCATCTTTTATAAGCTCTTTTAAAAAATCATAAGACATTCCGTCAATATATTCAAAATTATCTATTATAAAAATAGCTTTCATTTTTTCTATTACAGTTAAAAAAACTTTTTTTATAATACCAAACATTTTTGCCTTATTAAAATATATGTTTTCATATTTATCCAAATTTTCAGGATATAAAAAATTCAATAAGTCCAAAATCTCAGAATTTGTCAACAATGGAAAATCCTGTTTAAAAATTTTTATTGAATTTCGTTTAAGCTGAAGTGTATCAGGGCAAAAATTATTTATATTAAAAAATGTCAAAAGAACATCTTGAAAATATCCAAAAGGCGACAATTGAGTAACATTGGAACACGCTCCCAAAAACCAAACCAATTTACTCCCTTTTAAGTCATTTATTACATACCTTAATACCAGACTTTTACCTGAACCGCTATCCCCATTTAAAGTAATAACAGATGTTTCCCCATCTTTAATTGCTTCCAAAAGCCGGACTTTGACTTTTTGTTGAGAGCTTCTTTCTGAAGTATATTCAGGTATTGTTGATACTCGTTCTTTTAATTTTAAGTCAGCACCGCATTTTCTGCATATTTTAGTTTCAGGGAGATTTACTCCTCCGCATTCTTTACATTTTATTAGTAAAACCTTATGACAATTTGCACACTCAGTTGCTGTGATTGGATTGATGTGTCCGCAATCTTTACAAACAGAAGCTACTTTGGAACCGCATTTTTTGCACTTCGTTACATTATTTTCTATCTCTGCTTTACATTTGGGACATTGCATCAAAATTCCCCTTATACCAGTTTTACCAATTCATTTAATGCGTTTATTACAGAATCAGTCTCTATACCCAATGCTTCTTCTATTTCTGATATCGTCTTATTATTTTTAAATCTTAAATTAAATATTTCTTTTATATGTAATTCCGGTTTATCTTTGTTTAATTGCAAAACTTTCTCTCCGACTGACGTATTTTCAGTATATTCTTCATTTGTCGGAGTATATGCAAATAATGAATAATCTGTTTGTTTAAAACTATCTTCTTTTGTTTCTGTCTCATTTGATAAAACCAGAAAATCAGACGAACTTTCTTCTAATTCTTCCGAAACTAAATCATAATCGCTAACCTCATCGGAAAAATCCAGCGAATTATCTATATCATCATTCTCTGTTAATTCATCTTCGCTATTATCTTCCAAAGACAAAAAATCGTCATTTGCACCTGTAAATTCTTCAGAAATATATGATTCATCTTCCGGTATATCTATACTCGTGTTTTCTTCATCTTCAACATTTATATTTAAATCTTCCTGAAGTTCTGTCCCTATATTAGAAGCAACATCTTGTTCATCATCAATTTCTGATAAAGTATAATCTTCGTTACTATCATAATCAATTATGTCATTATTGTCATTTTCTGAGTAATTGTCAGAAATGCCCTCAACAATTATATCGTTAGGAATATCTTCTTCAACTAAAAATTCTTCACTGTTATTATCATCACTTTCATTATTAAAATAACTTACCTCTTCCGAGTTTGGTTCACTATCAATTTCTTCAATATCTAAATCTTCATTATTTTCTATAATAAATGATTGTGTATAATCGTCTTTTTCCGAAGAATTTATCATTTTTTCCACATATAACGGGTTTGCCCTCTCAACTATTTGTTCAACTTCGGGTTGCACATCATTTATTTCGGGTAAAATTTGTTCCGGAGTATCTTCCGGTTCTTCTTCCAAAGCACCTATTTCATCTATTTCTATTTCTTCCGGAACTTGTTCTTCTTCTGAGTATTCAATTATTTCATCATTAACTGCCTCAGTATAATCAAATTCCTCTTTATCAACATACTCAATCTCTTCATGCGGAGTCTCATTGTCATTTTTTATAAATTCTTCTTGTTGAATAATATCTGAATCATCTGCTGAATTATCTTCAGATAATATTTCTTGGTTTTCAGGTTCTGCCTCAAGCGATAGTTCTTCTACCTGAGCAAGTAAAATATCATCTTCCGGCTCTATTGATGCAGGTTGTAATTGTTCAAACGGTTTTTCATCTATAATTGCATAATTACCTATACTTTCACTCTCATTAACCTTTGTTATGGTTCTATGCTTTAATTCATTATGAAAATTTAATTTTTTTGACACTGTAATTATTGATGTTGATATTACTTTATTCAAATACCCTTCTACCACATTCTCATCTTTGACAGATTTTAAAACTGATTCTGAATGAGAATATACATCATCTATAATATCTTCAGCAATCGCTTCATATCCGTTAAATTTTTTGTGATTTTTTAATAATCTTTCTATTAAATCGTAATATTCGTTATTTTTTTCCATTATAACTCTCTTTTTTTTCTAAAAATGTATTATTAAAGTAGGATTACCTTGCAATTTTGAGAACGAATCCGTATTCGTGCTTATATTCATACTCAAAACTGTTTTTACAGTAGTTAAAATTGCCTTGTCTACTGTTTTTTCTCCACTTGATTTTGCAATATCAACAACTTCAAATTTATTTGTATTTTCATTAAATTTTATATTTACTGCTACCGTATTTGAAATAGGCGGTTTACTAAGCAGCAAAAGATCTGTTTTTAAATTTAACTGAATTATTTTTCCTATTTTTACCAAATATCTTTTCGCTGTTGTATTTGTAGCATACCCTTCAGGAACTTCCCAATCAACTTTCAAATTAGCTACCAATACAGATGCATCCAAATTCTGCTCTATTGCCGGTATTGATATAGCATTACCTTCTTCGGTGTTTTCTGGAGTTTTTAAATCTTCTACGGTTTCTACCGGCATTGCATCTGTCGCCGGTTTGTTATCAGGCATAACCGGTTCGCTTATATCCTTTATTTCTTTTTGGCTTATAAAAGGAATTGAAACCATATTGTTTGAATATAAGTAATATCCGCCGCCTAATAGACATGCAAAAACAAAAAGTATAAACAACTTACCTGTACTTGATTTTTTCTTCTTCATACTTTGCGTATTAACACTTGAACCTTCTGACTCCTCAAACAAAGAATCTATATCTTCATTTTTTTCTGCTTCTTCTTTGTTTACACTCTCTATAATACTTGCTCCGCTTTCTGTTACTTCTGTTGAATACTCATTATATTCATCTGCATCTTGTTGTTCTTGCAGAGAATTTTCATCAAAAAGTTCTGCCAAATCATCTTCCGTTACTTCTTCATTTTCTATTTGTTCATATTCCTGAACTTCATCCTGAACTTCTTCAGCGATTTCAAACTCCGAACTTTGTTCCGGCAGAACAGTATTAAACAAATCTTTTTGAGCATTGTATATCTTTTCAAATTTTACCCGCGAAGCTTTGGATTTTATCAATTCTTTTACCAAAGTTTGCTCATCTGCATATGTTTTATCCAAAAATTTGTATATTTTAACATCTTCAATTTCACTATCTGATGACGGGTAAGAAATTAAATACCTTGAAACTTCTTCAAATTGGACCAAATCTTCTTTTAAAACAGGATAATACTCATTGCTATCATCACTTTGTTTGATTTTATCAGGAGTTAAATACCCAAGAACTGTCGCATTTTTTAAATCTTCTGAGATTTGCACAAACATATATGCATACGGAACAATTCCGCTATCAAAATGTGACTTTGGTACACTCATTTCGTTTTCATTAAAAAACAACCTTACATCTATATAAGTTCCGTTGATATAAACATCAGCTATATCATATATTTGTGCTATATCAGGAATTGTACAAAGTCCGGTTTTTGAATCAACATCGTAACTTTCGCCTTCAAACACTTTTTCCGATATTTTTACAGCAAGCATATTGGCAACTGCACGATTTCTCTTTTCCAGAGATGTAATTTTACCGCATAACTCCTGAGCTGATTTTATATCATTATCAGTAATTAATATATTATTATTCACAAACACTCTCCCATGCTCGTTTTTATCATACCATAATATTACCAAAAAATCTATAAAAACCATGCTTTTGACAAAATAAAAAAAATTATTAAATCATATAGTGGATATTTTATGAATAAATTAAAGAACCGTTGTTTTTAAAACGTTATACGTATTGAAAGGATATAAGAAATGTTTTCATCCATGTTACAGAATTTGTTATCATCATCGGGACATGCAAATGCGATGCAAAGAGCGGTTCAAATGAACAGTTATGTGAATAAATACTCTGATGAATGGGCACCAGTTAGCAAAATAAATACACAACAAGCGCAGACCACCGCAGCTGCTCAATCTTTTGATAAAGTACTAAAAGAGTCAACTACTGTTAAATTCGGTGATTTAATAACCAATCCGACAACAAGGGTAAATGCAAATCTTTATACCGCTAAAGCTGCATCATCTCCGTTAGCTGAAGAGAAACTTACACCAAGACAAAAAATTTCTGCAATGGTTTCCAAAATATCAAAAAAACACGGTGTAGATGAAAAGCTTGTAAACGCATTAATAAAGCAAGAATCCGGATTTAACCCAAATGCCAAATCCAAAGTCGGTGCTATGGGTTTAATGCAACTCATGCCGGCAACAGCCAAAGGACTTGGTGTAACAAATCCTATGGACCCCGAACAAAACATTGAAGGCGGTGTCAAATACCTTAAATCAATGCTAAACAAGTACAACGGAAATATCATATTAGCTCTTGCCGCTTATAATGCCGGACCAGGAGCTGTTGATAGGTACGACGGAGTTCCCCCTTACAAGGAAACTCAAAATTATGTTCGCTCAATCTTATCAGCATACCTGTAAATTACGAATAATACTTTCCTTAAATTCGCTGCATTTTGCAGAACCGCCAATATCTTTCGTTTTTATTCCTTGTTTTAATGTATTAAACAAAGCATCTTTTATATGAGCCCCTGCTTTTGTTTCACCGATGTAATTCAACATCTCAACTGCTGATAGTAATAATGCCGTAGGATTTGCTAAATCCTTACCTGCTATATCCGGCGCAGAACCATGAACAGGCTCAAAGAGAGCACATTCATCGCCTATATTTGCGCCTTGAGCAACACCGAGTCCTCCGACAAGTCCCGCGCAAAGATCGGAAACAATATCACCATACAAGTTTGGAAGAAGAAGAACATCAAATTGATTAGGATCTTGCACAAGCTGCATACAGCAATTATCTACCAATATTTCACGAAAATTAACACTATTATATTTTTTTGCTATATTACGCGCAGATTCTAAAAACAGTCCGTCAGATAGTTTACATATATTTGCTTTTGTAACAACACAAACTTCTTTTCTGTTGTTTTTTAAAGCATAATTAAATGCAAATTCTGCTATTTTTTCAGATGCTTCTCGCGTTATTCTTTTTATGCTTTCTGCCGTATTTTCATCTATCTGTCTTTCAATTCCCGCATACAAATCCTCAGTATTTTCTCTTACAACAACTATATCAACATTATCATACCTTGTCTTTATATTCGGCAAATTATAACATGGACGTAAATTTGCGTATAAATTAAGTTCTTTTCTAAGTTGAACATTTACCGAACGAAATCCTTTTCCAATCGGAGTAGTAACAGGTGATTTCAGCCCTATTTTGTTTTTCTTAAGAGAGTTTATTACTCGTTCAGGAAGAGGAACTCCTTCTTCTTCAATAACGTCGGCACCGGCAGTTTGAACATCCCAGTTTATATCTACCCCTGCATTTTTAATAATTTCCATAACCGCATCTGATATTTCAGGTCCGATTCCATCTCCTCTTACAAATGTAATATTATGCATACTCCCTCCTTTTAATCACATTATATATCAAACATTCTTTATAAATTTGTTATTAATTATCACAATGTATCCCACAAAAATCAACCCGAGCAAAAGATTTTGTTTTTATTATTATTTTTGTAATAAATCTTAACAATTTAGGCAATTTCTGAAAGAAAAAATACTTTATATAAATGTAAGGTTAGATTTAATTAAGGTAGGTAAATTGTATGGGAATACCGGCAATTAACAATTTGCGAATAATGGAGCAAACGCTTTATGGCGGTATGTCCGGCGTTAATCCTAATTGTCCGAGTTTTGTTAATAATTACTGCGGAAATACTCTTAATGCAATGAATTCAATTTACAATCCTTTATACAATCCGGCTTTCAGAGGAGGATATAACAACTCTTATGACAGTTTTACCGCTCAAAATGATGCAACTAGAGTAGCAAATAATAACAGTTTATATGATGCGAATCCTAATGTTAATTTTGCTAATCCGAGTTTTACAAGCTTAAATGATGATTTTAACACTCTTGCTAATTATTGTGCTAAAAACTCTTCTCCAAGTGAATCACTATTAAATGCGGGACTAATAGGCGGGGTTGGATTTGCGTT
>CAJOPY010000023.1 GCA_905236505.1 Candidatus Gastranaerophilales bacterium | reverse complement strand
TTTCCGTCAATATCGGAATGTCTTAACATATTTTGTTCACCATGACCTTTTAAATTAACGTCTTTTGTTACGTGTAATCTATTTCCGCCTGATGTTTCATTAACTCTTATATAACCGCCGGTTTCTGCTGTTAAATTACCGTTTATCGTTCCGCCGTTTGTTACTGATAGAGCGCCTACATCGTTGGTTATAACAACATCACCGTTAACATTCATTGCTGTTAAACTCGTAACTCCTTTGTTTTGAGCCGGAATATTCGTCAAATAATCTGCTCCGTTTGCCGTAACCAATTTTAAAGTATTAGCATTAACGTTTGATGCGTTACCTACAATCTTAGGTGCGAAAATATTAAAATCACCGCCAACAGAGAAGTTTGAATCTTTAAGTTGAACTTGGATTAAATCTTCTGTTAAGGAACTTCCTTCTTGTACCCAATCAGAACTTCTCATTTTTGTATAAACACCGTCAGTAAGATTATTAACATCTACTCCTGACATATTACGTGTTGTAACCGTAACATTTGTATCTGCTGCAGTTGTGAAGTTGGCACCATTGAATAACACACCGTTCGGGTTTGCTAAAATTAAATTGCCGATACCTTCATTTGCATTTATCGTACCGTAAATTTTTGACATGTTATTGTTTACGGAGTTTAAAATTGTAAGATTTTTTGCACCGTCTACAGCATTAAAGTTTAATGTTTCCCCTTTATTTACGTTTAAAGTATCCCATTTTACGTGAGAATTTGCATTAAAATTAAGCCCTACATTATTTGTACCTTGACCGGACATGTTTACATAACCGGCACCGCCATCAGTAAATACAGCACCGCCGATTCCGGAACCTAAGCCGGTATTAACATCCGCAAAAGAGATTTGCATGGTCGCAAATACTGCAGACAAAGCAATCGCTGATAGTTGTTTGAGATTTTTCATACACTAATTCCTTCTTTTAAAATACAAAAGTATTCAATATTATTCTACTATTAACAAAAAATCAAAAAAATAATATTTGCTGTTTTTGATATAATTTTGCATAAAATTGTTACAAAAGTTTATATTAAATAATTAAAAATTAATTATAAAATCTAACATTTTATACACAATCTCAAGTTTTTTTGATTCATTTTTAATTTTATCTATTTTTGTATAAATACCGGATAAAAGCTCTTTGTTATCCTTTATATAATCATTGGCAAATAATTCTTCTGTTGTAATATTAAGCGCTGCTATCAGTTTTTCTATAGTTTCAGCCGTAACAAAATTGGCTCCTACTTCTATTTTGCTGAGATTTCTCGGAGCAATATCAATCATTTCCGCAAGTTGTTCTTGGGTAAGATTTCTTTGTTTTCTGAGTCTTTTTATTTTTTCACCTAACGCTTTTTTAACGCCCATTTTTTCCTTTTTATTTTTTATGAATTGAATTTTTAATAAAAATCTATCTTTAATATCATAATATATTAAGTTTTGTAAACCTGTAACGACTCTATTTATCATACTTTTACATTTTTTCTATTTTTTAAATAGTAAAATTAGGCAATTTCTTTACAGAAAAAAACTTTATATAGACATAACACGAGAATACAATTAAAAAACAGAAAGGAGAAAAAATATGGAACCATTAAGAGAAAGACTGGTCATCAAAGAAGGAATGACAACAAAAGAAGTTTGCGAAAAAGGTAATATCGCACAAAAAGTTGCGATTTGTATTTTTGATGAAAATGCAGACGGAGTTTTTAGCAAAGAGGAAGCAGACAAATTCAACAATTCAAGATTTACATTTACCGGAGATGAATTAAGAATTTACGGTAAAACGAAGAAACCTGGCGATGGACCCGTTGAAACAGTAGATATTAAAAAAGCTGCAAATGATTACAAAAAGAGAGTGGAAGAGAACAAACAATGGCTGGAAACCCGAAAAGCAAATCAAGAAAAAATGCAGGCAAGAGAGCAAAAACTTAGCGAAGTGCTTGCTCCTACAGGCATAAAAGCTCGTCAAGTATCCGATATATTTGATGACGCTAAAATAACAACAAGAAATAATCATAAATATCTAATATTAACATCGGAAGAATACGGATATGAATTAACCGTTGCTCTTGATGAAACATTTAAAAATCCCAGCAAAATGTGGGCAACAAACGGTGAAGGCGGACCTTCTATAGACGGTTTTAACGGAACACTAAGACAAACAAAAACAGACGGACTGAAAGATTATTATGAAGAATCTTCGGAAATAAGAATACTAAACGGCAATATTAAATTCGTAGGCATGTACGGCAACCCCGACACAGTATTATTAGATGAAAATGCAACCGTTGAATTTCAAACAGATGATTATGCGGACAGAGTTCAAGATGTTAATAATTGTGAAACATATGAACTTCAGCCGGGAACACATAAATTTCCGAAAAAAGAAAAAGAAAACACTAAAACAAACAAAAACTAAATTCTGCAATTTAAAATAATAAAGGCGCGGCATTCTGCCGCGCCTTTATTTGTTTTAAAATATTTAAGCGATTAAATTATTAAACCGCCTGAAACTTCAATTGCTTGACCCGTTACGTAATCTGTATCCAAAGCTAAGAATTTTACAACATGCGCAATATCCTCAGGAGTACCGAGTCTTCTCATCGGAATAAGTTTCATGTATTCTTCGGTATTGCCTAAATCAGCTGTCATTGCTGTTTGGATAAATCCCGGACATACAGCATTAACTCTTATATTTCTTGAACCGAATTCTTTTGCAAGAGTTTTTGTTAAACCTATAAGACCGGCTTTAGATGCCGAATAATTTGCTTGTCCGGCATTTCCGTGAAGTCCTACAACTGATGACATGTTGATAATTGAACCTTGACGTGCTTTCATCATGTGTTTGATTACGGCATGTGTTACATAATATGCGCTTCCCAGATTAATTTTGATAACTCTTTCCCATTGTTCTGCGTCCATTCTTACAAACAAACCGTCCTTTGTTATACCGGCATTGTTAAGCAAAATATCAATTTTGCCATGCTCTGCAATCATTTTTTCAACGGCAGCTTGAACTTGTTCATCATTAGATACATCAAATTGATAAAACCAAGCATTTACACCCAATGCTTTTATCTCATCAATAGCAGGCTGTGCTTTTTCTGCATCACAAATATCATTAATGATAATATCACATCCGGCAGATGCAAGTTCTTTTGCGCAGCTAAATCCAATACCTCTGGAACCGCCGGTAATTAAAGCTATTTTTCTTTCACTCATACGTATTCTCCTTATTTTGTATTCAAAATTATTTTTTAAACAAAATCTCCTCTTGTTTAATTCTAACACAAATAAAATTTATAACTTGCTATCTTTTCTTCTTTATATGCCATACATATTTACATGCACCGTAATATTCATAAGAATATAATAAATATTCCACCTTTGTTCCTGTTGTTTTATATGGGCCTATATCGTACGAACTTATATCTCCCGAATGTTCTTTTAATGCTTCTGTAAGCTCTTTTAAGCGGGGAGCGTTAAAATAACAAATTTTATAATCTTCCCATTCATTTTTATCTTTTTTCAACCATTGATTATATTGAGTTTTGTACTTACACACATTGCGCTCTTTCCCCTCAATTATATATTTATATGTTCCGGTCCAGTCTATATAATAATTCGGAGTACAATTTTCCAAGTCATTTATAAAATAAGGGTCATAATATGTCGGCATTAGATGTTTTCCGTATTGCGTATATGAATTTCTTGTAACCGCATAACATGCCGTTGTTGTTATAAGTATTAAAAATAAAAATAAACCTATTCTCTTCACCTGACTATTTTAACAATATTCTAAAAGTATATCAACAGTTTATAAACAAGAATTCTTTACACTAACATATTTAGGTATTCCTTTTAAAAAAATGTAAAATTTTGTAACAAAAAAAACCATTTTATTAAAGTTTTTCTAAAAATTGCCGATATATAAAATGTAAGTTAAAAAACAGTTAGTCGTTTGTGAGGTAATAAAAATGGAACAAAAGAAAGAATATGAACTTGATGAGGGAATTAAAAAGGATTACAAGGAATGCAAAGAAAAAGCAGAAATTATTGAAAAAGTTTTGACAATGCTCGTTAAAGGCTTTGCTCCTGAGTATTAAGGTTTAAACGGGTTGAACAGGAGTTCGGCTCGTTATGGTATTACAAAAAAGCGCAGCTGCGAATTGCAGCTGCGCTTTTTTACATAAAAATATTAAATACGATTATGCCAAACACCGCCCTGCCTGTCAACCACAGCATCATAGCAAGACCATATTCTAAAAATACCTGTTAAACCCAATAGAGCATGGGTTATATTTTTTTCGTAGCCTTGATCATTTATCGCTTGACCGATTCCCGGCCATATTATTAACGAAAGGGCTCCTGCACCTATAGATCTTCCGGAAACTTTACCGTTAGTCCCGTGTGTTCCGGCAATTGCGGGAGAAGATAGAGCAATTAATGAAACAACAAACAAAACTGACAAAAACTTTTTCATATACCCTCCTTATAAACAAAATAGTCAATGCAATTATATCATAAGTCTTGATAAAGGTAAAAATGTTAACTTTACGAAAAATAAGAAATTGGGTTGACAAACATGATTCAATATGGTATAAAGTTAGTGGGGTAAATGTATATTTTTGAGTCTTGCACACTTTGCAAGACTTTCCTTTTGTTTACACTATTAAGGAGAATTATGGACGATTACAAAATTATTATTACTGTTTCCGGAACCGATAAAGTTGGTATAGTAGCAGGTATAGCAAACATTCTTGCTAAGTATGAAGTTAACATAGAAGATATTAAACAAACTCTTATGCAAGGGCATTTTGTCATGTTTATGTTATGTGACATAGAGAAGGCTCAAGTTAATTTTAAAGAGTTGAAAAATATACTTATTGAAGAAGGCAATAAACAAGAAGTTGAAGTTTGGGTACAAAAAAAGGGCATTTTTGAAAAAATGCACACCGTATAATGGATAATAAAATTAAAAATTTAAAAGAAACCGCTGAATTTTTTAAAAGAATGAACAGAAAAGTCTTACTGTATAAACTTATAAATCAAGCAAAAGCGGAGTATGATAATTATAATTTTCAAAAAGGGAAAGAACTCCTAAACGAAGCTCTCCGACACGATGAGAATAATCCGGTTATAATGAGAGGATTAGGTTGTTGCGCACAAAATGAAGGAAATTTTGAAGAAGCTCTTAAATATTTCACCAAAGCACTCTCTTTGTCGGATAAAAAAGAAGTAGAATACACCTTAATCGGTATGTTGTATTATTTTCAAGATAATTTAAACGAAGCTTTACGTTATTTTAATTTAGCAATAGATTGCAATGAAGAATATGAAAAAGCATATGAAGGACGAAATCAAACCATGCTTGAAAATCATTTAAAAATTATTGATTTACAAGAAACTTTAGATAAAATTTATCAAAAATAAGTTTGATAATCATCAACAAAAACTAATTTCATTGAACTTGCCTAACGGACATTGATAAAGTATTAAGTGACAAAATTATGGATATTTTAGACAGACTGGCAAAATCAAAATTCAGGAGCAGATTTAAACTAAGAGCAAAAGAGCTTGAATACATCAAGGAAAAAGGGCTTGATAAAATTCGTTCCCATGCCTGTGATTTTATTAGAGATAGAGTAGCTCCCTCTGAACCTGTAAACGACGGCAAGCAAACTCCAATGCGAGGGCACCCTGTTTTTATCGCTCAACACGCAACCGCCACCTGCTGCCGCAGTTGCATTGAAAAATGGCATAAAATTCCCAAAGGAAGAGAGCTTACCAAAACTGAGCAAGAATATCTTGTTGCAGTCATTATGAAATGGATAAAAAACTTTACATCGCTTAAATTTTGATGTTGAATTACATTATTGAACAATTACCGTATAGATAGGATTTATTAATATGTTACAAAAATTTATAGGTTTAGTTGGAATATTTATTTTTCTTCTGATTGCATACCTTTTCAGCAACAACAAAAAAGCTGTTAACATTAAAACAATTATAATTGCTCTTTTCTTTGAATTTATTACAGCAATGGCAATTTTTTTGTTACCTAAAAGCCGAGAGGTATTATTAGCATTTAGTAATTTCTTTACTAAAATTATTGAAGCGGCAAGAGAAGGAATTGTATTTGTTTTTGGTTCTTTAGGAGCTGCAAATTCCGAACATGGATTTATTTTAATATTCCAAAGTTTAACATTTATAATAATTTTTTCTGCGCTTTGCAGCTTATTATATTATTTAAGAGTTTTACCGTTTATAATTGTAACAATAGCCAAATTTGTAAAAAAATTTTTCGGTATAAGTGCTGTTGAGGCAATATGCTCAGCAAGCAACATATTTGTAGGTATAGAGTCTTTTACCAGTATAAGACCCTATTTTCGTTCAATGACAAGGTCGCAATTATTTTTAATTTTTACCGTTTTTATGTCAACAATTGCTTCATCAATGTTGGCATTATATGTATCGCTTCTTCGTGATAAAATTCCAACAATCGCAGGTCATTTGGTT
>CAJOPY010000022.1 GCA_905236505.1 Candidatus Gastranaerophilales bacterium | reverse complement strand
GTGTGTATCTACAGTAACTAAAGGTGATAAAACATATGCAATATATAAATCACCGGATAATGAAAATGAATATGCACTTGCAAAAGATAAAAACGGATTATATTTAGTACAACCGACAAATGATTTTGGCGGTTACGGCAAGCGCGATACTCAAGTTGATTAAATTGTACTATGTCATTGCGAAGGCGATTAGCCTGAAGCAATCCAGCTGATTGTTAACTGTTATCATTTAATCAAAAACAAGATTTAATAATTTGAATAAAAAAGCCGGATTGTTTAGCAGCTGATTATTAACTATTTTCATTTTGTCTTATATAAATTTGCGTTCAAAAATTAAATTAGCTGGATTGCCACGCGGCTCAAGCCATTGATCCGCTCGCAATGACAAAACTTGTAATCTTGGTGCAAAGAAAAAATACATTTATTCACTCTTGCAATAAAAAGACTTGTAATCCTAACACCAAGCTAAAGTACATTTACCCCTCTTGAAATAACAATTAGGGTATAACACAAAAGCGGTTTGTGACAAATGTCACAAACCGCTTTTTATAAGAACTATTAAAAGAAATTACTATTTTACAAGTTCTTTGAATGATTTACCAGCTGAGAAAGCAGGAACTGTTTTTGCAGCAATCTTTAATTCTTTACCTGTTTGAGGATTTCTGCCGATTCTTGCTGCTCTCTTACGAGCTTCCCAAGTACCGAAACCAACTAAAGTTACTTTTTTTCCTTTAGCAACTGTTTTTTGAATGATTTCTAAAGTTGCTGATAATACATCTGAAGACAATTTTTGAGAAAGTTTAGTCTTCTTAGCAATTTCTTTTACCAATTCTTCTTTGTTCATGATAAATCTCCTATACACTTTTTCTACTACCCGAAGGAAACCACTCAATTCAACCAAAGAAAATGACTTCTATTGGCTTATATCAGAGTGTTTGTCCCTCTACGCTTCCTATTATACACATATAAATAATAATTGCAAGCATTTTTTTTAAATTTAACATAACTTAAAGATAAATATATTTTGCAACCAAGTTTTAATATTTTTTCTAAATTATGATATCTATTACTTAAAATAAAACAGAAAAACTTTTAAATACTTTATATGCATGATAAAATTATTATCAGTATATGAAACAATTATAAATATAAGTTAAGAGGGTTTTTAAATGGATGTTATAATTAAAAGAATCAGCTTAGAAGGATTATACGTAAAAACAGTCGGCAGATTGGACTTGGATAATGCTGTTGAATACGGCACAAAGATTAAAGATTACATTGAGGACTGTGATGATACAATATCGGAAGTAACGTTGGATTTTTCCGAAATAACGTTTATTTCAAGTTTCGGTTTAAAGGTTATTTTAGAATTATACAAGCTCTTAAATTCACGTAACGGTTCTCTAAAACTTAAAAACGTTACCGAACAAATAGCAAATTCATTTAAAATGGTAGGTTTTGATAAATTTTTAGTATTTGAATAATGTTTAAAACAATAAAATCAAAAATTTTAGTTATGTCAGTTTTAATGCTAACAGTTTTAATGTTTGCATTTGCTTGTTATACTTTGACTTCAAGAATGAAGACAAAACAATTAATGGTTCAAAATTACAGTGATTCCGTTAATTCTTTTGTGCGTGATTTGGATGAGAGAATAGTAAAATCCGAAGACAACCTAAAAAGTTTAGCTTTGATAGGAGGTTTATTCTACAGAACGGACAGAAGTTATGACCTTACAAACAAGGTAATTCAAAGGATTTTTGAGAATTATCCGGAAACATTAGGCGGAGGTATTTGGTTTAAGCCGTATATATTGGATAAATCAAAAAAGCATGTTTGTTTTTACGCATATAGAAACAAGGATAATAAAATTGTTTTGGACGAGAATTTTGCCGGTGATGAATATGATTATCCGAATCAGGAATGGTATAAACAAATAATGTCAAGAGTGACGCCCGAACGTAATATTATTTGGACAAAGCCGTATTTTGAAAATCTCGGAAGCTACACAACGATGGTTACTGCGGGAACAGGAATCTATATTGACGGAGAATTGGTCGGAATTGCTACCGTTGATTGGGAAATAGATTCTATTATAGATGAAGTATCCAAAATGAAGCCTTTTGAAAAAACGTTTTCTATGTACAAAAACGGGGCTGAGATTAAAAACAGTTTTGCTTTATTGGGTGATAAAGAATATGATTATGTTATTGCATCAACCGATCCGTATCTTAAAAATGATATCGTCGGACATTCATTAAAAGATGTTCCTTGGTATGCCGATAATTTATACGGAATAACGTACATTAAGTATCACGGAAAAAAGTATGTACCGTTTTACAGAAAATTACGTAACGGAATGATTCTTGTAATATGCGTTCCCAAGTGGGAGATGTTTAAAGATATAAATTCTTTTTACAGATATATGTTTTTTGTCTTATTGCTTATAGGATTTATTATTCCGGCATTTTTGTATTGCAGTTTAAAGCGCAATATTATTAATCCTATTGACAAGTTAACAGATATAGCAAATAAAATCGGAAAAGGCGATGATGTAAAAATTAAAATTGAAAAACCTGAAGAATTTGTGCAATTAGCGTCTACTTTTGACAAAATGACTAAAGATATAAAATTAATTACGCAAGAAAGAGCCAAAATTAATTCGGAATTATCTATTGCAAAATCTATACAATCGTCCAGTCTGCCAAATGTATTCCCGCCATTTCCTTCCAAAAAAGAATTTGATATTTTTGCATCAATGGAAGCTGCAAAAGAAGTTGGCGGCGACTTTTATGACTTCTTTTTTATAGATAAAACAAGGTTTATGTTCTTAATAGCCGATGTATCCGGAAAAGGGGTTCCCGCAGCATTATTTATGATGACGGTTAAGACGCTTATTAATAATGTTTCACAATTGAATTATTCACCAAAACAACTAATAAAAATTATTAATAATAAAATATGTCAGACAAACAAGCAAGGATTTTTTGTTACGGTTTTAATAGGTATAACAGACATAAGCACGGGCGAAACAAGCATTATTAATTGCGGACATAATCTTCCGCTCTTGAAAAGAAATGACGGAAAATTTGAGTATTTACACCTTGAACCAAATATCGTTTTAGGTGTTTTTGAGGATACCGATTTTGAGGTATACGAAACGGTTATGAAACCGGGAGATATTATATATACTTACACAGACGGAGTAACCGAAGCTATAAATAATAACAATGAAATGTACGGAGAAGAAAGACTGTATAATTGTTTAAATAATATAAATACCCAAGAACCTATAAAAATCGCTCATAATGTAAAAGATTCAATTACTGAATTTACGAATTCCAATTTGCAAAGCGATGATATAACGATGCTGATATTTAAGTATAACGGGACGGTAAATAACATGAAAACTTTCAGACAACTTGTTACACAAGAAAATTATAAAACTTTCTATACTTGGCTGCACGATACTTGTCAAGAATTTAATGTAAATAATGACTTAGCAAATAAACTTGACATGTGCGCGGAAGAACTATTCGCAAATGTTGCTTTTTACGCTTATCCCGAAAAAACAGGCATTATAGATGTTACCTTTAACAAATCCGGAAATAATATAATTTTGGAATTTAAAGACGAAGGAATTGAATACAACCCGCTAGAAAAACCGGATCCGGATATAAATTTACCGCCGGAAGAACGCCCGTTAGGAGGTTTGGGAATTTATATGGTAAAAACAATGTCTGATGAAATTTTTTACAAAAGAGAAGGTGATAAAAATATATTAACGTTGGTGTTTAAATTATAGGAATAACCTCTTTTGCGGAATGGCTGATTCCGGTCATTTTGCACACGAGGTTTAGTGCGTCGGGTGCGTTTATACGCACCATTTAAAAATAAAAACACATTGCCATTGCTTGACACAATTTACAATAAACACAAGCAGAGTACAAATAATTGTAATCTGCTTGTGTTTGAAAAATATAAAACTTTACTTCACTAGAACGTAATATTATGTTCTGTTCCGTCCGCAAATTTTAAATTAAAGTTAAGAGGTTTTGGGTCATCTTTATATTTTAAAACCAAAATTCTCATATCAGCATGTTGTTTTAGTTCATAATTTTCCGGTAAAGAGTTTGAAAATCTTTTTGATTCGGCAGTAATTTTGGCCAATCTTACCCAGTTAGGAATACTGCATAATGCAGATGCACCGCAGGTCATAATCAACACCGGAGGAAAAGTTCCGACTGTATCAATCATATCAAGTCTGTCTAAATCAACAAATGACTCTGTAGTTACGTCTTTTAATGCTGCAAGTCTTTCACACGTTGCAGTCACACTTGCTACTGAATTATTTTTATTGGTTAAAACATATTCATAAGCATGAACATATTTATTTTCTTTTTGTTTAAGACGATATTCCTTTTGTATTATAGATATTTTCGCATTCTCATCATAATAACTGGTAGTATCAACACAGTCTAAGTCAATTGGCTCTGTATCAGGAGTATAAGGAAATACAGATGTCTTTTTATTGTCTTTTGCCATGCTGTTATTTATTTTTTTCATGCCGGTTTTAAGAGGTTTAACCAAATCCGGTGAAATGTAAAAATTACCTAATTCTTGCTTTCTTGCAAGAGCAAAGAAATCAAACTTATACTCTCTTAAAGCTGCTTCGTCTTCCAATGTGCCGAATTTATAACCGCCTTGAGTTAATAAATCAGTTAAAGAATTTTTTTCAACATCATATTTTTCATTTGAAACAACATAAATATTGGTATTTTGGTTAGACGGATATAATTTTACAAAATAAGTACAATTTGGGTCAGTATAAATGTAAGCATTATTTACATTTTCCAGCGGTTTGAATTTGTCATCACCTTGATAAGCTTCTATTGCACTGTTTATTTCATACTCTAACTGTCTGATATTGACATTATTTACCTGATAACCGTAAAAATTCTTTGTAATTTCAGCTGATACTATACCTGAGTTAGCCAAGCATATAAGCAGTGTAAAAGCGAATAATTTAAAAATCTTTTTCATATTTTATCCTCTATATTTTTAATAATGTAACTATTCATCCATGTTTTTTAAATACAATTCTTCAATAAGCACGCAAGCATCAGCAGCTATTGCAGGAGCAAAAATAGCACCGACAGCTCCAAAATATTTAGCACAAACGAATAAGAATATATATATAACTATCGGGTGTAAATCCATGAATTTACCGAATACATAAGGTTTAACAAGATTATTTTCAGCTATTTGTGCAATTGCAAAAATTACTGCTGTTAATATGAGAACAGT
Source organism: Candidatus Gastranaerophilales bacterium (assembly GCA_905236505.1). Taxonomy (GTDB): domain Bacteria; phylum Cyanobacteriota; class Vampirovibrionia; order Gastranaerophilales; family Gastranaerophilaceae; genus CAG-196. The sequence continues at coordinate 14,829 of CAJOPY010000022.1, read as the reverse complement.
CCAACCCATTTTGTACACAACAGCCAAGCAAATAACCAAAGCAATTGCAGGCCCGACTATCGGAACAATATCCAAAACAGCGGAAATACATCCTAAAATAATCGCAGAATCAACTCTTAAGAATAAAAGTCCGACTATCATTATTAATCCTACACTTGCAGAAGCTATAAATTGACCTGATACAAATTTGCTGAGTTTTTGTTCCGAAATATCCCATATTTCTCTTACTCTTTCTCTTGAATTTTTAGGGAAAAACCTGACTATAGCATTTAAAATTTTATCTCTGTCTACAATTAAGAAATATGTAAAAATTAATGCAACAAATAAATATAGCCCGCCTTTTGAAATAGTTGTCAGAGATTCAATCAAACCGCCTGAGTTTGCAAATTCTTGCACAACCGGTGAATTCATAATAAAATCTTTTACCGAATCAACATATTGAGGATATTGCTTAGCTAAATGCGCTAATTCATTTCCACCAATAAATACAATTGGCAAAAACATCAATAATATTCCACCAACAAATCCGCCAAACACAATGGCAGCTGCAACCTTTCTGTTACATTTTTTTTCTAATTTGTCCACCAAAGGATTTAACGCACAAGCCACAACATAAGTTACAAAAAGCATTAGAGCTATATCTGTTATTGTAAAAAGACAGATAGTATAAACAATAATGCCGAGTAAAAATATTATGTTTTGTGATGTGCTAAATTTTTTAAACATGTCATCCATACAAACTCTCCTTAAAATATTCTTAACTCACATTTATCTGTATACAAAACAGTTTGTCATGATAGTTAACAGAATGTCAAGATTGTAAATTAAAAAACTTAATTAAGGCATTTATTAAAAAGAAAATTCATGATAAAATAACAATGAGTTATTACAAAATTTATGAAAAGAATAGGAAAAGGGATGAAAATAGATTGGAAGTCTAAACAGACTAAAATTACGGCAGGAATTTTAGCCGTTATTCTTGTACCGATAATATGGAATCAAGGAAAAACTATAGTTATGGGAGCTTTAACTTCATACATGATGGCGCAGCCAAAAACCGTTGAAGTCGCAAATCCTATATCAAAAGGAATTAATCCTACATACAGCACCACAGGTCGTATAGAAGCACAAAAGTCGGTAGACGTAATCGCACGTGTTAGCGGCTGGCTGCAAGAACGGTATTTTCAAGAGGGTGACACCGTAAAAAAAGGACAAAAATTATTCTTAATAGAGCCTGACGAATATACACTTGCTGCAAGAAGTGCTAGAGCAAGAGTAAATGAAAATTCTGCCGTTTATAACAATTCGGAAATTGATTTAAAACGCGCAGAACAGTTACTGAAAGAAGATTTAGTAAGTCGTGAATACTATGACAATGCTCTAACCCAGAGAAATAAAAACAGAGCAGCTTTAGACGGAGCTCTTTCTGACATGAATAAAGCTAATTTAAATCTGAGTTATACAAATATAACATCTCCGATGGACGGAAGAATCGGTAAGGCAAATGTTTCTGTCGGAAACTTTGTGACACCGTCAACAGGAGTTATTGCTCAAATTTATACGACAAATCCGATGAAAGTAATTTTCCCGTTAAAAAGCAGCGATTTTATTGAACTTAAAAGATATTATAAAGAAAACCCGAATGATCAAAGTACAGTTTCCGTCTTGCTGAAACTGGCAGACGGCTCATCTTATGAAAAAGAGGGCACTATAGAATTTGTAGATAACAAAGTTGATGAAAACACGGGTACTGTTACTATGAGAGCAGTATTTGAAAATCCGGATGAACTTTTAGTTCCGGGTGATTATGTTAACGTAACAATACGAGTCAACCACCCGTATAAAGTTATGTTAATTCCGCAATCTGCCACAAAAACCGATGTCGGAACCGGATATTACGTTTGGACAGTAAAAGACGGCAAAGCTGTTAAAAAAGATATTGTCGTAAACGAAAATTATGAAAACAACTGGATTGTTGAAAGCGGGCTTAATTACGACGATGTTGTTGTGATGAAGGGTATTCAGGATATTTATAAATCAGGTCAGGCGGTAAAAGCAAAACCGTATAAACCTGAAGAAAAAACGGAAAAGAAAAATTAACAGCTGCGGTGCAAAAATTTGCACCTATACTTGTTTTTGAAAATAAGGTAAGTTGGGTGAAACCAAACAAAAATATAACCCAACACAAGGGTGAAATAAAAAGTAGGTTGGGTTTTCAACCCAACAAATGTGTAAAGCGCAGGGTGCAATTATTTGCACCGCAACAAAAAAGGGAAAAGAATGGCAATAAATAAAGAAGATTTATATTTTTTCATAAAAAAACCGAGATTTGCAGTTGTAATATCAGCTTTAATTGTAATTTTGGGTTTGCTTTCACTATTTGGTCTGCAGCAGGAAAAATATCCTAACATTACACCTCCGCAGGTTACGATATCTGCGTATTATCCGGGAGCAAGCGCGACAGTTATTGAATCTTCCATTGCTTCACTTCTTGAATCACAACTAAACGGTGTTCAGGATATGATTTATATGTCCTCAACAAGTTATGACGGAGCATATAACTTAACTATATTCTTTAAAACCGGTACTGATAATGATATAAACTTAATGAACGTACAAAACAAACTTCAACAAGTTCAATCTCTGCTTCCGCAGGAAGTTCTTCAACAAGGAATAACAGCAGAAAATAAAGTCGGCGGTGCCGGCGCTATTATATTAAACCTCGCGTCTGAGGACGAATCTTGGAATCAGCTTGATTTAACAAACTATGCAAATATATACGTTAAAGATGCTATAAAGAGAATTAACGGAGTCGGTTCGGTAAACGTATTCGGTGCTGATGATTATAGTATGAGAATTTGGCTTGATCCGGCAAAGCTTGCAAGTTACAAAGTTACTATTGCTGAAATCAGAAATGCAATTCAAAATCAGAACGTTCAACTTTCAGCAGGAGCATTAGGTGATAAGCCGACAAATATAAATCCGAGTTTAAAGCTTTCACTTCTAACAAAAGGAAGACTTCAGACACCTGAAGAATTCGGAAACATAATAATCCGCTCTAATTCTGACGGTTCAAAGTTAAGATTAAAAGAGATTTCAAGGGTTGAATTGGGTGCAAAATCTTATTCAATGTTTGGTATCGTTAACGGAAAACCTGCAGCATTAATTCAAGTAATGCCTCTTCCCGGCGCTAATACGGTTGAGATTTGTAATAATATTTATAAAACAATAGATGAACTTTCACTGACACTTCCGGATTCTTTAAAGCTGGATATTATGATGGATAGCTCTACTTTTATAAATGAATCAATGGATGAAGTAGAGTTTACCATACTTTTAACTTCATTAATCGTAATTCTGATTATATTTGTATTTTTGGGTGATTTTAAAGCAACACTGATTCCGTGTGTAACGATTCCTGTATCGTTAGTCGGAACATTTATAGCATTAAAGGCATTAGGTATGTCACTGAACCTTTTAACATTATTTGCACTTGTTCTTGCCGTTGCCGTTGTTGTAGATGATGCGATTGTTGTAATAGAAAACGTTAAACGACACATAGAAGAAGGTAAATCAGCAACAGAAGCAACTCAAATTACAATGGGCGAGGTGGGAGGTTCACTAATCGCAATGGCTGCGGTTTTGATGGCAGTTTTTGTACCGATGTGTTTTATGAGCGGTTTATCGGGTACAATGTATAAACAATTTGCCGTGTGTATTGCAGTTTCAATTGCATTTTCCGCAATTTGTGCATTATCGCTTTCTCCGGCTATGTGTTCTATCATATTAAAACCGGCTAAAAAGAACAATAATAAATCAGCATTGCTTAAAACAGCGCAAGAATACGTAAACAAAGTAATTACAATTTTTAATGAAAAATTTGATAAATTAACCGATTATTATATAAATCTTGTTAAAAAATTTGTTCACGATAAAAAATTAACAATAATTACATACATTGCAATTGTACTTTTAATGTTAGGTTTATTCAAAGTCATTCCGACCGGATTTATTCCCGATGAAGATCAGGGTATGCTAATCACGGTTGTAACATTACCTGACGGCGCATCACTAAACAGAACCGAAGAGGTTTGTAATAAATTTATCAAAGCAATAGACGGAATAGAAGGGATTGATAAAGAAAGAGTAATCGCATTTGGGGGAATGGGGCCATCTAACCAAGCTACTATCGTTATACAGTTGAAAGAATGGGGTGAAAGAAATGTAAACCTGATTAGCAAGATTGTACGTTTAATTCAAGGCAGGCAAACAGATCTTTCGCATAACGGTATTTTAACAGAGATATATAAACGTACCGCAAATATTAATGAAGCATCAATCTTTACACTTTCACCTCCTGCAATAGACGGTTTAGGTATGGCGGGCGGCTTTGAATTTCAACTTATGTCTACGGGAAATGCAAGTGTGCAAGACCTTGCTGCTTTTGCAAATGAGTTTGTAGCAAAAGCAAATCAGGATCCGAGTCTGCAAAATGTTTACACACAATTCCAAGCAAATGTTCCACAGTACCAATTGGATATTGACTACGATAAGGCGCTGGCGCAGGGGGTTGATTTATCAGAGCTTCATGACACGCTGGCTTCAACATTATCGTATTCATACATTAATGATTTTAATAAGCTGGGCAGAGTTTTTAAAGTGTTTATGCAGGCGGAAGGTGATTACAGAAACAAAATAGAAGATTTACATAAAATATACGTAATGAATACAAAAGGTCAACCTGTCCCGATTATGACAATGATTACGCCAAAACAAACGGTAGGTGCTGTTTCAATTACCAGATTTAATCAGTTTCGTTCGGCGCAAATACAAGGTTCTCCGGCAAACGGTAAATCATCAGGTGACGCTATGAATGCAATGGCAAATCTGTCCAAGAAAAATTTACCGCACGATTACACATACGCTTGGTCGGGAACTTCGCTTCAAGAAAAAGAATCTTCTGGACAAACAGTTCTTGTAGTTGGATTTGCTCTTTTGTTCGTATATTTATTCTTGGTCGCACTATATGAGAGCTGGATGATTCCGGTTGCAGTTCTTTTAATATCTCCTGTAGCAATTGTTGGAGCATTAATATTCCAATTAATGATGGGGCAAGCACTTGATTTATATTCTCAAGTAGGTTTGATTACACTAATCGGACTTGCGGCAAAACAATCCATTTTGATTGTAGAATTTGCAAAAGAAGAACATGAAGCTCACGGACTAAATATATATGATGCGGCAATTAAGGCTTCTCTTTTGAGATTTAGAGCAATTATGATGACAGAAGCAGCGTTTATTTTAGGTATTTTACCATTGCTATTTGCGAGCGGCGCAGGAGCAAATAGTCGTATATCAGTAGGTTCAACAGTAATCGGCGGTATGATTGTCGCAGCAACTATCGGTACCGTTTTAACTCCTGCGTTCTATGTCATAATTCAAGATACTGTTGACAAGTATTTTAATAACAGGAAAGATGAAAATTATGAGATTTAACAAAAAACAATTTATAAGTTTAATGATATTGTCTTGTTTTGTTTTGATACAAACAAATACCGTTCAAGCATTTTCATTCAAAAAAAATAATAACACGCAGGCGGCTGGTATAACAAAATCAACGAAAACGAAGTCTGGTAATATAGAACTTCCTTCATTTGCAAATGAAGCTCACTCAGTATTTACACTCAATGACTGCATTGAAAACGCTATTAAGTATAATCCTGCAATTCAGGCATCAATATTTAATGAAGATGTTTATAAATCAAGAATAGGTCAAGCTTGGGCAAATTATTTTCCTTCAATAAATCTCGGATTTGATTTGTCAAGAAGCGGCAACAAGTACACGCACGTAAAAACTCAATCAGTACCTTACAGAACAATGTATAATACAATGGGTTATGTTCCGAGCGTGTCTGCAGATATGCTGCTTTTTGATTTCGGCAAGACCAAAGCTAACGCTGATATGGCAAAAAGACTTTACGAAGCGACTAATGAAGATACAAAAGAAAATATCAACATAATAATTTATAATATTAAAGCTTCTTATTATAATATTCTATTCGCACAAGCCCAAGTTCAAGTTTATGAAGATACTGTAGCTGACTTTCAACTTCAATTAAATCAAGCAAAGGGATTTTACAAATACGGCACAAAACCGAAGCTTGATGTAGTTACGGCAGAGTATAATTTGGGAAAAGCTCAGTTAAACCTTGTTAAAGCAAAAAATATTCTTGAAGTAGCGAAGGTTCAATTATCAAAAATCATGGGAATTCCGGAATATACCAATTACGAACTTTCAGACCAACTTACTCTAAATTTGTTTGATATAACAGAAGATGACGCGATAAAAACAGCATTTGAATTAAGACCGGAGCTTATTGCCGCAAAGAAAACATCAGATGCCGCAAAAATGAATTTGAGAGCTGCAAAACGTGAATTTACACCAAACTTGGGAATATACGGAAGTTATCAAAACGGAATAGGCAATGACTACGATTTGCAGTCAGGACAAGTCGGAATCGGGTTAAATTACAACGGATTAAACTTGCTAAGGCTAAAGAAACAGGTTGATGAAGCAAGAGCAGAATACAAAAAGGCTAATGCTCAGTATGAAAATGTCAAACACGATGTGTATTTTAATGTAAAGAAAAACTATATGGATTTAGAAACTGACCGCGAAGCCATTGTTATTGCAAAACTTGCATTAGATCAAGCAAAAGAGCAATATCGTCAAGTTACGGGAAGATATAAGGCGGGAGTAGGTGACGCAATTGAATTAAAAGATGGTGAAAATACTTATTTGAGCGCACGTTTAGACTTTTATAATGCAATGTTGAACTACAATACAACTGCCGCTAATCTGGAAAAAGAGATTGGCATTCCGCTAAAACTGAAAAATGAAAAAGTATTAGAAATAACTAATGATGATTTATAAAGGAGATTTATGAATATCAAAAAAATTACCGGAATAACACTTTGTGCAATATTACTGCCTTTAGTATGTTTATATCTGGGAATTGTTTTATTACTCCCGCATATACTCAACAGTAATATTACTGCAAATAAACTGCAATCAGTTATTCAAGATAAAACTGGTGCTGAAACAAATATTGCGGGACTTAATGTTAAAATATCTCCTAAACTTTTAGTTATTTTAAATGTAGAAAGTTTTGAAGCAAAAAGCAATAATATTCAGGTTGCGGATATAAAAAATGCTTCTGTAAACTATAAATTATTTAAAAACCGTCTGACTTTAATCAGTGCAGATAATATATTTGTTGACGGGAATTTTTTTAAACAATTCAAAAAAGATAAGAAAAAGAAAAAGAAAAGCAAGTTTGAAATCAATAATATTCCCGAAATTCATATACAAAAATTAGTTTTTAAATCTGACAAAGTAAGTGTTCACAGTGAAAATATAAATACTGAAAACGGAATAATACACTTAAATGCGGATATAAATGCTCCGTTATTAAAAGAAACTCTAAAATTAGGGAATTCAGGTTCGCTCCAATATACAGAAAACAAGCTTAAAGCAAATAATTTTAACATAACAATCGGAAATTCTAATCTGTATTTAGACGGAATTCTTGCCGGCAAAAACAAAGCATCAGACTTTGATATAAAGGGTGAAAATTTGCCTGTGGCAGAACTTATACCGTTATTATTGCACTTCCAAAAATCACAAGATTCTTCTAAAAAGTTTATTGAAAATTTCAAAAATTTTAAAGGATTAGTCACAATTAATTTGAAATATAATAAAGATGGCATTTGGGGAACTTGTACAACAAATAATCTTGGTGCAAATGCGGTTTGGTTTGATATTCCGTTGTTTTTTAAAGATGCGGTATTTAATTTTAGGGGGCAAACAGTAGATTCAATTGCTGAGGGTATATTAGGAGGAGAAAAAGTTATCCATACCCTTAATATTACAGACTTATTAACTCCTCAGAAAAAAGAAGTAATCGGAACAATGAAAACAACACTTACCAAAAAATTTGGTTATGTTCCTAATCTCACGGTTTTAAATTCCGTTAATTTTGATTTAGTATACAAAATAAAAAACAGAAAACCTGATGTATATTACAATTTAGATATTCCTGCAAATAGTGATTTGATATATAACTCTTTTTATTTAGGATTGAGAGATTATAAAAGAAAAATATATGCTAATACTTTTAAAGATGGTAATGATTTGTATTTGAAACAATATAAATATGCATACTCAGATTCTGATAAAGAAAATATTATTTTGTCAGGTGACGGTTTATTTATGAAAAACATTGATAAATCAAATCCGGATAAATTCATTCCTCAATACATAACCTGTCATACAAACGGATACGCTCCGATTTCCGTTACCGGCTCTTTCGGAGAAAAAGTACGGGGAGGCGAATTTAAAGGTGATTTAAAATATGATTTTAAAAACAATCAGGTTTTGGGAACGTTTGATGTAATAAAAGCAAGGCATAAAGCATTTAGGATTGAAAATGCTCATATCGTTGCAAAAAACGGCATATTAAATATAACTTCAAACGGCTTGTTTAAGGGAGAAAAATATTCAGCAGAACTAAATGCCCAAAATAACATATACGGAAAGACATTAATATACGATATGAAACTGTTTTTGGACAAACTTGTTTTTGAAACAACACCTGATACACAGAAAAAAAATAAATTCAAAAGAGATTTCTAAAAAAGTAAAAAACTCAGATATTACAATTAATAATTGGGAAATAACGATTAAAGAAATTATAAGAGAAAAATTTGCACTGCAAAATGTTCAACTTGCCGGCTTTATGAAAAATAATGTATTTGATTTCTCAATGAAAGAACTGAATTTTGCTGACGGAATAATAAATGCAAAGGGAGTTTATGATTTTGAGAAAGATACGTCAAAAATGACTTTTGAAGCTAAAAATATTAATTCCAATAAAGTAGCCGAAACAACTCTTAATCTTAATAACCAAATTGAAGGAACTGCAAACGCAAAAGTAGATATTGATGCAAAAGAAATGTTCAGATATTTAGATGCTCATTGTGTATTTGAAGTTAAAGAGGGCTTTATGCCTAAACTTGGCGACACAGAGCTAATGATTAAAAATTCAAAGTATAAATTATCTGAAATAATAAACATTGATTTAGCTCAAAAAGATCTTATGAAAGACGATATAAAGGGAAAACTTGATGTTCATAATACCGAAATAAAAAATATTCACATTACAACGTGGCACGAATTATCTGCAATGCTTTTGGAAGGCAATTATGACATGGAAAAACAACTTGCAGATTTACAGGTATTCTGGCACTATAGCAAAGAAGCCCCAAAAGGCGTAAAAATATTTTGTGTTCCTCTAAGTTTAATTTTGAAAGTTGCCTTCAGACCGGAAAATACAAAAGAATTATATATGCAAAAACTTTCGGAAATACCTAAAATTAATTCTGATGAAAAGAATTCAAACTATTACAGAGTTCATCTAAAAGGTGATATAAATAATAACAAAACTAGTATAAAACTAAAAGAGATAAGATAATCTATATAGGAATATTCTGTTTTTTATATGCCCAATCTTTAATCGGCGGAATACAATTTGTTTCATATTTTCCATCATAAATATTTAAAACTCCGTCTAAATCTAATAGTATTGTTTTCTTAAATTTATCTGTCATAAAAGTACCTTAATTTAGATTATATCACAAGTGCTACTTGTGGACAAGTCCGACTTGTGAAACGAAAATGTTATTATGGTCAAAGAGTTTAGAAAAAAGTTGGGCGAAAGGATTAAACAAATTCGTGAAAGCAAAAAACTTTCAAGAGAAGATGTTGCGTTTGCATGCAACTTCTCCGGCTCATATATGGGCATGATTGAAAGGGCTGAATATGATTTTAAAATTTCTAAACTTTATAATATTGCAAAAGCTCTGGATGTAGATATTTGTGAATTATTTGATTTCAAAAAATAAAAGGTGTCGGATAAAAAACTGAAATGTACTTTATACTTTAAACAACTTCTTTATTACTCTGAAATAAAAATTCTCAGATAAAAAATTTTTATCAATAATTAAGGCAAAAAATATTTTTTTCTGTTTTAATAACATTATGCGCATTGATAAAACAGAAAATCTTCATTTTAATGCTAAATGGTATATAAACAATAAAAAACTGTTAAGAGGAACAAAAATATCCGGACAAAGCAGTTCTCTTGATTGTATGCTTGATGAAGGACCGCTTGTCAGATTTTTAAACAATACTGCAGTTTACATAAGACAGCATATTACAAGTAAGTATTTTGATTCACCAAAAACGTTTTTAGAAAAAGGGGCATTAAAATTACAGGATAAAACTGTTTTTTATTCCAGAAAAATTGCCGCAAAAATTATGTTAAAAAATCATAATAATGATATTAACGAACTAAACAACAGTTTTGTTTATATGACGGAGGACAGTCCGGAATATATAGAAGAATTAGCAAAAATAGGGAAAAATACACCGGAAAAATTTATTAACATAAACTCCGAAGATAAAATTTTAGAAAAGATATCAAAATCCGATAAGCCGACAATTTTTCTTCTCAACCACCCAAATTATCAAAAAGACAAGTTTATATACGTAATACTGAATTCTATATTGAGTCAAATGTATACTGTTCAAGGAAAGCAAGCTTCTTGTCCAAGACCGGAAATTGTAGTCAGCCGTGATATGTTAAAAATTCTCGGAGAAAAAATAGGCAACATATACAAAAAACTGGGGCTTATTCCTATTGATGCCTCTTTAGGACATAAGGACAAAGAATATAATGCAAAATCAATGAAAAAGTTATTCAATGATTTTTCAAACGGGAAAACAAATATATTTTTCTTTCCGGAAGGCAATAATTCAAAATACATAGAAAAACCGCTATCAGAAAAAATTCAACCCGGAATTGTAAGTTTTGCAAACCAAGTTCTTTCCGTTAAAAATAAACTTCGTATTGTTCCTGTTGGTATATATTACACTAATGAAAAAAACAGTATGGGAAATGTTCATATCGGAAAACCGTTATATCTGAAAAAGAGAAATAATACATTAGTTTATACAACCGGAAACACAGATTTACCGCAAATTTTAAGAACTGATGTTGAACATTCATTTCCGAAATTGTATGAACTTATAAAAAAAAGTATGGAAATAGAACTTATAAATGCAAAAAATATGCAGAAATAAATATATTAAGCAAAAATCTTTCCTTAATTTTTTCATTAGCGTCCAATAAAAATTTTGCAAGCAAAGTATACTCTCCCTTTGGTAGAGGGGATTTTGCTCATTTTGTTTTTATCGGCTAATATAATTTTCTGCTGGTTTAATATATTTAGTAAATATCATGACTCCAAAAAACAAAAATATTGACAACACAAAAAATGATGTCCATTTATATGTAAAATTATTTAAAAATTGAAGTATTACACCGCCAAATAACGCACCTAAACCTGTAAAAGCAAACCTTCCTATATTCATTAGCGATATATTGACAGAAGACATTTTATCAGGAACATAAGCTACTGTTGCATCATTTATTCCCAAAGTATATCCAGAAGTTCCGCTTCCTAATAAAATTGAAGATGTAAATAATAAAGATAAAACAGTTATTGGACTAATATCAGAATATAAAGACAAAAATAAAAGTAACATAACTGAAAAAATTAAAACAATAGTTGAAACAAGCACTAACTTTGCGGATTTATTTTTCTCTGAATATTTTTTCCAAGTTTGTGTTATCAAAATTCCCGTAAAATCTGCAATTAGGGTTAAAATTATTGCTAAATAAGCAGGTATATTCAAAATTTTTATCATAAATACAATATAAAATGCGCTGAAAAATGCAAGAGCAAAATTGGCAAAACTTATACTTGAAAAAAGCAATAAAAATGATTTTTCAGAATATGCATGTATTATTTTTTTCATTATAGGAACGTCTGATAAACATTTAAGTTTTGCATCCGGTATATTATACAGTGCTTTTGTACTTACCATGCCTGCTGCAAAGGCTATAACGAAAAACAGGCTGTAATAATATACTTCATATTTAGGAGTGTACCTGTTTGCAAGATAAATCACAAAAGTTGCTGCCAAAATTACAACAATTCTTGCAAATACAGTAACTTGCATTCTTTTTGCCAGAAATGAAGTAACCATATTCTTAGGAATAAACCCTCTGCACCAAGCCCAAAAGACACCTCCCGATACGGAAGAAAACAAATAAGAAACAGTATACGATAAAATAAACAACCATTTCCCAGCAGCACTGTCTTTAAAAAAAACTGAAATTGCAGCTATTAAAAGAAAAGGACGAGATACAAAAGAACTTATCCAAGCTATTTTTCTTGAAGATTTCCCTTTTTCCAACTCTTTGGCTACCAATATATGAACTAAATTTGCAAAAGGAAGTATTGATTGTAAAAATCCTATACCGATATTACTTATACCTATTCCTAATGCATATACGCTTAATAGATTACCGGAGGTTAGTCCTTTTACAATTACATCTGATATACCGTTTATAAAAGAATTTTTTACTGATATTCTTAAACTTTTGTTTATTTTCTTCATAATTTTATTATTCCGAAAGTACCTTTTTGTTTGTATTATTTTTTATTCAAAAACAACTTAATCTTCTGTTTTATAATATTTAAACCCTGTATCACAATCAGAAAATTTGTATAATTCACAAGATTTAATCAAACGCTCTCTGCATAGTTCACTAATTGTTCCATATTTATTAGAATTCATTTTTTCGGGTTTTTGCACAATAATAAATTTGCGTTTGCCATTGTCCAATGAATTCAAATGCATACAAGCGTGAGCGGTTGTGCCCGAACCTGTAAAAAAGTCCAATACGGTAAAATCATTAGGAAAAGACTGAGTTTCTTCATCATAAATTAAAGAAATAAGATATGAAATTAGGGACACTGATTTCGGGTATGAAAAATTTTCTTTTGTTTTTAACAGTTCATTCAATTCTGATGTTGCAGACTCGCTTGTTTTTACCCTTTCTCCAAATCTTGATAGTGTACAATTTAGAGGGTTTGTAACTATAATTTGTTTTGGAGCTTTTTTTGTCAGTTTATGTTTTGAATATACAGCCCGTATTGCAAACATTTTTGTTTTAACCCAAAATTCTGTTCCTTTTTTTATTTCTTCTTTCACTTTTTTTTCTGACCATCTTGATTTAAATTCCAGAACGAAATCATTTTCGTTTCGCCCGTTCTTTACTTTTAAAACAGTATGTAAAATATAATCTGAAGAAGAGGTTTTTTTATAAACTCCGTCTTTTAGATTGAATTTTACCGTTTTTGCAGGAAATGTTATTTTTATCTTCTTATTGGATGCATTGTATAACGGAGCATCTAATAAATCCGAATGAACATTTTCCACTAATAATTCTTTTATCTTACCGTTTTTATTATATTTATTTTTTGCATAACAGAGTATAAAATCAGAGTTGGAATAAAAATTCAATTTTTGTCGTCCAAAGTGCTGAGTTTTTTCATAAATAAATTGAGTTATAAAATTTTCTTCCCCGAATATTTCATCACAAATAAGTTTTAAGTTGTATACTTCGCACCCGTCAATTGATATAAAAATAACTCCGTTTTCGGAAAGTAAATTTTTTGCAAGAACTAATCTTGCATATATCATATTACACCAATTTGAATGCCTGCAAAATTTATCTTGGTATTTATCTTTATATACAAATTTATGCCCTGTATTATAAGGAGGGTCAATATATATAACGCGTATTTTGCCGGAATAATCTTTTTGTAAATATTTTAATGCATCATAATTATCTGCTGATATAAAAACATTTTCCGTTGTTTTGTATCCCATACTCAAATTCTTCACAGGTACAACTTTTTTACCGTCAATATTTAACGAAACAGACTCCTCTTTTCCGTCCCAAATCAAAATTGTATCACAGGTTTTTTGTTTTATTTTTTTCATACTTAAAATTATTGATTTTTATTATAGTTATAACTTTTTAAATAGTCTGATTTTATTTTATCTTCTCTCGTCATTCTTGCAAATTCTTTTTCATCGTGTGTTTTTGTTCTAAATATATCTCTTATTGCAATATAAGCCATTTTTATGCTTGCAAAAGAAAACAAAGGAGCTGTATACTTTAAATATGGGGTTTGTTTTGCCTCTTCAAAATGTTTAACGGCATATGAAGCATAATCAGTTCTCGCTTTTTTAAAATTTTTATAACTGCCTTCTGATAACGCCGCTATCATTTTTATTTTTAAATCTACAATATTATTCTGAATGGGAGATAATTTCATACAAACCTCCTATTATACTCTTGTTTTATTTTTCGCTTCTTTGGCACGTTTTTTTCTTCGCATTAAATCAACAAAAGCTTCCAATCTTGTAATATATCCGGCTCTGCCTGTTTGCTCGTCCATAATAAGAGGTAATATAGGTATATCATGCTCCATCCTCATTGTCGGAAATATATTTTGTGACATAATTTCAGGCATACAAGTAAACGGAGATATGTGAATAATTCCGTCTTTCCCCTTCTTATCCGCAAAAACCACATCCGATACGCACTCTAATGCATCTCCGCCTATATCTCTCATCAAATAAGGTTTTGCCATTCTCTCGGCTCGCTGAAGGTGAGTTTCTTTATTTTGAAAAGCTTTTGGTATTATTGCATCTTTTAAGAAACTTCCTACTGTTAAACTTCTTCTTGTTTCAACTCCCATTCTTCCGAGCTCGCGTTCAATATTTTGGTTGCTGAATTCGTCATTGACCAAAAAAATCTCGCCGGTTAAATCTACATACAATATTTC
>CAJOPY010000021.1 GCA_905236505.1 Candidatus Gastranaerophilales bacterium | reverse complement strand
AGCCTGCGCACCTCTTGCACGCATTTCGGTAAATGCTTCGTGACCCGGAGTATCCAAAAATACAATTTTCTTTTCGTTATTGTCACCCAAATAAACCGTATAAGCACCTATAGATTGAGTTATGCCGCCAACTTCAGTTGCTACAATTTTATGTTTTGAGGCCCTGATTGAATCCAATAAAGTTGTCTTACCATGGTCTACATGCCCCATAATACTTATTACAGGCGCTCTGCGTTTTAATAATTTTTTATCAACATTTGCAAGTGCATTTTTCTTTTCTGCTTTTTTGAGTTCTTCTTCTACATAAGCGTCTAAGTCTTCTTCAAGAACTTCAAGTTCATATTCGGCGCAAACTTTTTTGATTGTGTCAACGTCAATCAATTGATTAACTGTTGCCATAACCCCTTGAAACATAAGGAATTTAACAATCTCTGCAGGGGTCTTCTGAATTTTATCTGCAAGTTCCTGAATTGTCATTGCCTGATTTACAACGAGCGATTTAACTTCTTTTACGGCTTCTTCTTTGTGAGCTTTCTTTTTATGTTTTTGTGCTGCCGCTTTTTCAAGAGAAATCATCTCCTGATCTTCTTGTTTCGAACGAAAATCTTTCTCTTTTTTCTTTCCTTCATTACGTTTTCTTGAAGACGGACCGCCTTTTCCCTCATAAATCTCCTGAGGAATAATACGGCGTTCTACAAGTTTTTTGTCTCCTGAAGGTTTAAATGGTTTTCTTTCGCCTTTTTCATCAGGTTTTGAATCTCTGCCCTTTCCTTTATCAAAAGAATTATTATTTGGAGCAGCTTTGCGCACAATCTCAACTCTTGATTGGTTTTTGTACTCAATCTTTGTTCTTTCTATTCTGACTTGCGGCTTTTCTGCCTTTTTAATAACAGGAGCTTCTTGTTTTTCTTCAATGATAGGTTTTTCAAGTCTTTTTTCAACTTTTTCTATTTTTGCCGGTTTTTCAATTCTTTGGACTCGTTCTATTTGAGGGGCGGTTGGTTTTGATGACTTTTGAGTTTCTTCTTGGGGTTGCTGTGAATCTTCTGCGTTAGTTTTAGCTTTTTTTACAATAAATGCTTTAGGTTTTGTGCCTACTTTTTGAGTTCCGTAACCTAAGTGCTCTTTAAGTTTGCGAATCTGTGCCGGTGTTACCGTGTTCGAGTGAGATTTAACTATAATATCAATCTCTGCAAATTTTTCTATGATTTCTTTACTGGTTTTCCCTAATTCTTTTGCTAATTCACTAACTCTTAAACTGTCCATCAAAAATTGTCCTTTATTTGTCCTCTGTTTGTCGGGTAAGGTTTAACAATGTTTCTTTGTCTATATTTACCCCTGTTCTTAGCACTTTATCTATTTTATTTTTCTTAAATGCCATATCAATACAGTCTTTATTATAACAAAGATATACAGATCTGCCAAATGTCTTGGAATTTGGCATTATGACAATATCTCCGCTTGTATGTTCTTTTGTTATTTTGATTAATTCGCTCTTTGGTTTAATCTCACCGCAAGCGATACATTTTCTTTTATGTTCCAAATTTATTCCTTAAAAATGTTTTCTATGTCTTGAATTGTTTTTTTACTGTTTTTGAAAAAGTTATTTTTAAAAGTTTTATAGGACATCCTTTTTATATTAGTATATTTTAAGGCATTATTTTTGTGTAAAACAGTGATGTCTTTTAGTGCGTGAGACGCACAAATGTAGTATCTTCCTTGTGTTGCTGATATATCGTCAAGCTGAATTTGATACCATGGTCTATAATTAGATTGGAGAATTTTAGCATTATGTTTCGGAAGATTTTTTATAAATTCTAGCATTGTGTAGAGTTCTGGAACTGCACCAATATCACACCCTTCAAGTTCTTTTATGAACAAGTTTACATCTTGTTTTGAAAACTTTGCTTTAAATTGAGTATTTTGTGCATTTATGTTGTTAATAGGCAATATTTTCATTTTGTTTTTGTTCTTTTTTTACTTCCTGCTTAGCTAACTTCTGCTAATTTCTCGAGTTTAAGTTTTTGGTCGTATTCAATTAAGAGATGAATAAGTTCCTCCAAATCTCCGTCAATTACAGTCCAGACATTAAGGTTGTGGTTAATTCTGTGGTCTGTCAGACGACCTTGAGGGAAGT
>CAJOPY010000020.1 GCA_905236505.1 Candidatus Gastranaerophilales bacterium | reverse complement strand
TCTTCTCGTAGATGTAAGACAATTTTCCCTTTTTAATCCCTTTTCCCTTTTCCACCGCTTTAATTAGCGGTTTTTTTTATTATAAAAATGAAATCAAACAAAAACACGAGAAAGAATATACTCTTGCTCGTGTTTTTGTTTTCAAATTTAAACTATAAATTAGTCATCAGCATGGCCGGCTGTACCTAATACATCGCGCATTTTGTGCATAACCATTTCTTTAACAGCAGTTCTTCCTGGTCCCATATATTCACGCGGGTCAAACTTTTCAGGGTGTTCTATAAAGAATTCTCTGATTGTTGAAGTCATAGCCAAACGTAAGTCTGTGTCTATGTTGATTTTAGCAACGCCGTGTTTTGATGCATAGTTAAGCATATCTTCCGGTACACCTTGTGCATCAGGTAAGTTTCCGCCGTATTTATTACATTTTGCTACAAATTCAGCCGGAACCGATGAAGAACCGTGTAAAACTATCGGATAATCACCAAATCCTGCTTCACGAAGTGCATCTTTAATTTCTTTCAATCTTTCAAAATCTAATTTTGCTTCGCCTTTAAATTTATAAGCACCGTGAGAAGTTCCTATTGCAATAGCAAGAGAATCACAACCGGTTCTCTTTACAAATTCAACTGCTTCTTTTACGTTTGTATATTTTGCGTCTTTATCAGAAACCTTAACATCGTCTTCAACGCCTGCCAACTTACCTAATTCAGCCTCAACGGAAACTCCTCTTTGGTGAGCATATTCAACAACTTGTTTTGTTACTGCTACGTTTTCTTCAAACGGAAATCTGCTTCCGTCAATCATAACAGATGAGAAACCGCCGTCAATACAAGCTTTACAAATCTCAAAATCAGCACCATGATCAAGGTGTAAAGCGATAGGCACTGTTGTTGTTGCAAGAGCCGCTTCAACCAACTTTATAAGATATGTTTGATTAGCATATTTTCTTGCACCTGCAGATACTTGAAGAATTATTGGTGATCTTGTTTCTTCTGCTGCTTCTGCAATACCTTGTAAAATTTCCATGTTGTTAACATTGTAAGCACCGATAGCATAACCGCCTGCAAGTGCTTTTTTGAACATTTCTCCTGTTCCTACTAATTTTCTTTCACTCATTTGAGTTCTCCTTCTTTAAATACATTAGGGAAAAAACTCCCTACATGGTAAAAATACATCAAAAAGAGCTAAAAGTAAATATATTTTAATTTTAAAATATCATTTAAACAGATGATGTCTTATTTAAGAAATTATTTTATTGTGTTATCGAGGGATAAGTGTAACCTCATTTGGGAGAGAGAATATGTTAAATACTGCTATAAACTCAGAACAAGCAGAAATTTCAACATCAATTACAAAAAATTGGACACCGCAAGCAATAGAATGCTATCGCCTAAATGGTAATTGTGCCGAATGCTCTATAAAAAAGGCTCATTATACATTCAATTGTCAAATGCCGAGAGTAATTGAAATATTGAAATTAATGGCAGGCGAACCACAAGACGAAGACTAAATCGTAATGTTTTATAACAAATGCAAAATATCCGTAAACAAAGCGGAAAAAGTTGTTATGCGCATATTTTTAACCTTCAGCCAACACAATTGTAAAATCACTTCCGACAGAGAAGTTTTCTGTGGGATCATAAACAAATTGTATTTTATTCAATTCCGGAAGTTTTTTCTGCAACCAATTAAAGAATTCAACAGATACCGCATTCTTATTGGCTACAAATCTTGTATGAGAAAGATGGGTAATTTTAAGCATATTTACCTCGTATCCGAGCCCGTTTAAGCTTTCTTTTAACGCTTCCGCTTCTGCTTCTTTCTTTGGAGAATACATAATACCGGCTTTGAATTTTGTAAAATCTGCTTCCATTTTGTCACGATATATCATTCTGTCAATAACTTCCTGAGTTTTTTGCGGATCTAAAATCCAATAACTAATGTATCCCTTTTGATTCGGAGCGCCGGGTAGTGTTGCAATTTCTATTTTATTTTCGTCTACACCTCTTGCAAACGCTGCGTACTGAGAAAGTTCATAAAAACTCATATCTGTCTTAATATAAGTATTACAAATTTTTAGCACGTCAGGAATCTTTGCAATAATTTGAGGAGAATGTATTTTTTCAAACAGGCGTCGCAAAAACAACTGTTGACGCTGAGTTCTCCCAATATCGCCCAAACCGTCTTTTCTGTATCTTAAATATCCGACAGCTTGCTTTCCGTTTAAAACAGTTTCTCCGCGATTTAAATCTATATGAAGATGACCTGCCCAATCGTGATATTTCATCGGCTTCTCAACAAAAATCGGTATACCGCCTAATGCGTCTACTATGTGCTCAACAGCTTCATCATGCACAATTATGTATTTATCTATTTTTATTCCGAAGGTTTCTTTTAAGGTTTTCTTTACAAGATTTACTCCGCCTATAGCGTGTGCGGAATTTATTTTTTGTACACCTTTATTATCAGGCAAAAACACCTTACTGTCGCGAGGTACCGTTATAGCCTTTATTGTATGAGTTTTGGGGTCAATATTTACTACTATAATTGTATCAGAACGAGTTCCTTGCCATAAATCAGAACCTTCTCCGTTAGAATCAACACCTAAAAGTAAAATGTTTTGCCTTCTTGGAGAAAACGGAACCTGAAAATCTTTTTTATTTCTTGAAAACTTGAAAAAACCTCCGCTATTGTCCACTTTTTGAGGTGATATTTTATTTAAAAGGATAGAGTTTTCAAAAAGAATTACACAAACAACTACAGCAAGAAAAACTGCAAATACAAACGTAAACAAAAATTTTGCAAAATTTGATGTTCCTTGTCTTTCTTTTCTTATTTTTGTAAGAAATGCTTTATATTCTTCTTGTTGATTATTATTAGCCAGTTTCATTACGTAATCTCTCTACTGAAAATTATATTTTAACCAAAATTTAAAATCAATCATAAATAATTCTGAGAGTTAAATTTAAGAAAATGTTTGACATATTTTAACATAGCAAAATTAATTATTACCAGTCAAACTTCTGCCCATCATTCTTTCTTCCTAAAACCATAGAACAAGCTTATAAATTTATTACCGTTTTAAACTCTTCCCTTGTTTTTTAAGACACCCTTTATTAATTTATTCATATTTATAAAGATTATAAAATTAATATATTGAATAGCTGAAACGGGGTTATAAAAAATTTTGCAATAAATTACCTTATTAGTATCGTGATGAAAGATTTAAAGTGAGGTATATTTATGAAAACAAAACAAATAATTCCGCAAAAAAGCTCTGAAAAAGTTTCTGAATTTTTATCAAAAAATGCGTTGCATAAAAAAGATTTTGCCGAAATGATAGGCGTGACACTTTCTTATGTCTATAATTTAACCGATAACTCAATTCCTTTCTCAACAAGAGGAACAACTATAGAACGCATTGCTGCAGTTATGGAAGTGGAACCGGAAGAATTCGGAGAATATAAAATTCCCCAAGAACCTATACTTATAGATGAATCTGTTGAAACAATAAAAGAATATTTGAAAGAAAATAAACTTTCAGCAATATCTTTTCTAAAGTCATTTCCAAGAAAAAAAAGATTGGAAATGGTTGATATACTAAGAGGTGCATCACCGCTTCCGATTGATTACAAGGAAGTACAGCTTATAGGTAAAACTCTTAATATGCCAAACGAAGAAATATATTCATTATGGGAAACAAGAGTCAAACAAGTATTAGAATCTTCCGGTATGAATGTTTATTCCAATTCAGGACTTGTTAATACAATGTTTGATTGTGCAAAAAAATATCTGATGCAAAGTATGAAGTAAAAATTTTAATGTTTTAAATATAAAGATGGTGATAAAATTTTAGTCACCATCTTTTTGTGTCAAAAAAAATATTTACGCGTTTTTATTAAAGTATGGATATATGTAAAAAAATAAGTTTATCATTTGGACAAAAAATACCTACAAAAGCCTTTTTTAAATCGGCCTCCGGCTTACAAAATTATGAAGAAAGTAATATTTTGTGCAAGAGCGTCGGAATAAATTTTCCCGGCCCGAGAGGTTTTTATAAACGCTCTTTTGAAATTGCACAAGATTTAATAAATAAAAATCCAAAAATAAAAGAGGACTTGCATTTACTGAAAAATGAAATAATAAAAGAAAATAAACAAAAACATAT
>CAJOPY010000019.1 GCA_905236505.1 Candidatus Gastranaerophilales bacterium | reverse complement strand
GTTATCAAGAGCATTGGGAGTTAAGTTATCCAAAGTATTTGAGTTCGATAAATAATTCCGCTTGTACCTCGTAATTTATTTACCCCCCCGTATATTGTTCATGATACTAAGTTACGAGGTCGAATTATGTATATCAAGAATTTTAACTATTTAGTGAAAGTCCGTCTTATTCAAACTTACTTACCAATCCTTTAACATTTTTGTTTGCTTTTTCTGTCATTTGTTTAAAAAATTGCATTATTTCCTGTTGGTTGTTTTCTTTTAAAGCTGCTTTCATTGCAGAAACCAACTCGACATTTGTTGCTTTAAAGTTAGGATAACACTCCTGATAATAATTATTTGGATAGGTACTGTAATTGTTTGCTGATTAAATACCAAAAATTTTATTTTGAGGTTTTAAATTATAATTATTAAAATTTACGTTATTATACAATTGTATCTTCATTTTAAGAAATTCCTATTACTCGCCTAGTGTCATCATTGTTATAAAACATGAAAAAATATTTTTTGCTAGTTGTTAAATTTAATTATTGTAACATAACTACGGGCTAACAAAATAAAGCGAATGTAGACGATTAGCCAATAATCCAAGACAGTTTGTACAATTTTTTGCACCAAAATAATTCTCAAAATCTCTGATCTTTCTTCTCAAACCGAATTTTATTTGGCAATTATGTACTTCAAAACTTGACTATTGAGGACAAAATATACATTATAACTACAAAAGTCCTTTGACATATTCGCCAAAGGACTTAATCGTAATAAAAAACTCCCGGAGATGGATTCGAACCACCGTTGGAAGAGCCAGAATCTTCAGTCCTGCCGCTAGACGATCCGGGAATGTTTACGCGTTTATAATAATTCAAAAATAAAAAATACGCAACATAATCAAAGGATACCTAAAATTATATTGCGTATATTTATTATTCTAATTTACTTTATTAATTTTTGCTCCACCAGTGTTTTTTTGATGAACTCTTTATTACATTCTTTTCTGTTTCTTGTATTGCCGTACTTCCGTAATAAGCAGGATTCAAACTTTCTGTTGCACCTTTTTCAAATGTCATAGTTCCTTTTACGGTTTTTGAATTATTCTTTGCATTTACTTTTACATCATCAACATTGTTACTATATTTTGTTTTCCAATAGTGTGTTGTATTAAATCTTGAATCAGGAAAAGTATTTTCATAATTTTTTAACGGGTGTTGATCATAGCTGGTATCATTTGTAATTTCATTTGAAGAATTTTCATATAATCTTCTTGTCAAATCTTGTTCTGCAGAGTTTGTATAATTGTATTGTGCTCCCGTATTAGATGCTGCATCTCTTCCTAAAAAATGCATTCTGCCAAGACCGTCTGTGTATATAGTTGATTCTGCCATTACAGCAATCGTTGATACAGAGAATGCCGTCATCAAACCTAATGTAATTAAAAACTTTTTATTCATTTTTATCTCCTTAAATTTTGTATTTTATAATTAAATTATAACACAACGTAATATAAATTAGTATATAATTATTTATAAGTTCTATTTTTATATATTCTTTATAAATTTTCCGATTAATTTAAAAATATTTCTTATGTTTTCCATAAAAGTAGGTTGTTTTACATAATTTTTATCAAGCGGAGAAATATTCATAAAATATCCCTCAGGAAAATTTCCGGGACGAATCGGTTTACTGACATTCGTGCTTCTGTTTGCTCTATAAAGTGCTCTTATTGTTTTTACAGGTTCACATTTTATCATACTTTTACCACCTTTCGTATTGTATAAAAACGCGTAAAAATATTTTTTGCTAATTACCTTACTTTATTTTCACAACCTTGTATAAGTCGTTTAATATTTTCTCTGTGAAGATATACAATATAAATTGCACCAAGCGCAGTGTATACAACATACGCAAGTGCACCCCCGAAAAAATACATTATAAACGGAGAAAGCAGCAATGCAATAATTGAGCCCACCGATACATACTTAGTTACATACGTTATTATTCCCCATATTAATGCAATAACAATGCCGGCAGACCAATTTAAAGCAATAATTGTACCGACTCCTGATGCAACTGATTTTCCTCCTTTAAATTGCAAAAAGACAGACTTACTATGTCCGAGAAGGACAAATATACCTGCCAAAGCCGGTGCTATACCGATATGAGAACCTGCTGTTACAAAAAGTTTTGCCAAAAATACAGGAACTGCTCCTTTTATTGCATCTAAAATCATTACTGTAAAAAACCATTTTTTGCCCAAAACCCTTTTTACATTTGTAGCACCAGTTGAACCCGACCCTACAGTTCTTATATCCTGTCCTGTTTTTGCTTTGACTATTAAATATCCTGTGGGTATTGAACCTATTATATAAGATAGTATAAGTGTCAAAACCAGTTCTAATATTATATGTTCCATATTTTACCTCTTTTTATAAAACCACTTCTTCTTTTCTTTTAATACATTTTTACAATATTTTTTACTTCTTTTAGAATTTTTTGAGCTTCACTTCTTGCTTTTTGAGAACCGTTCCTTATTATTTCTTCAACAACTTCCGGATGCTCTTCATAATAAGCGCGTTTTTCACGAATTTTCGCCATTCGCTCATTTATTTTTGAAGCAAGCATTTTTTTACAATCAGCACAACCTCTTTGGGCATTTTCACATTCACAACGTGTGGTATTTATGTCACTTTCACTTCCGAAAATTTTCCAATACTTAAAAGCAACTTCGCACTCATCAGGGTGTCCCGGATCATCTTTTTTTATACGGCTTCTGTCAGTAATCGCAGTCATAATTTTTTTTGCTGTAACCTCCGGTGTGTCTGATATTTTTATATCATTATTAAACGATTTACCCATCTTGTTTCCGTCAAGTCCGCATATAAGAGAACAGTTATTTAATTTTGGCTGAGGTTCATTGAAAAAGTCAGTGTTGTAAACATTATTAAACCTCCTTGCTATATCACGTGTAAGTTCAACATGCGCAACCTGATCAATTCCGACAGGAACCAAGTTTGCGTTAAATAATAGAATATCGGCAGTCATAAGAACCGGATACCCCATTAAACCGTAATTAATTTGAGTACCCATACCTTCTTTGGTTTTTAATATTTTAGCCATATCCTTTAATGTCGGGTCACGTTCTACCCAATTTTGCGGCGTAATCATGCTCAAATATATATGCAATTCTGCTGTTTCAGGCACAAGTGACTGTACGTATACCGTTGATTTTTCAGGGTTTATTCCGCAAGCCAGCCAATCAGACACTACATCTATAACATCTTGTCTTAAATTCTCTGTTTTGTCATATTTTGTTGTAAGTGCATGCCAGTCAGCAACTTGGTAATAACAATCATAGTCATCTTGAAGTTTTACCCAATTATCAATAACTCCCAAATAATGTCCTAAGTGTAATTTTCCTGTGGGACGCATGCCTGACATAATTCTCTGTTTCATTTTTATAACCTCATTTACTTATTTTTATTACATTAATTTCTCCCGGCATAAGATTTACCGTAATTTTTTTTCTTCCAAATTGAATATTTTTATTTCCTTTAATAAATTCATATTTTATTTTTTTATTAAATGACGAATCTTTTATAACTATTTTATTTTTGGAAGAATTGAAATCCAAATTTCCTAAAACAAGAATTTTTTCTTTATCAAGACTTCTTATAAAGGCAAAAACATTTTCATCATCGGTTTTAAGAGGTATAAATTCGCCTTTTATAATTATATCTTCATTTTGTTTTCTAAAATTCATTGCATTTTTATAATTTTCCAAAACAGTAGGTTTTTTCCCGTCAGGCTTTCTTGAAAAATTAAAAATATCAAGTTTTCCTCTGTGAACAAAATAATAATCGTCATCCGTTTGCGTAAAATCAGCTTTTGTATTTGAAAGCGGGTATATATAGTCATCCCCTGAATAAAAACCGTCAATAGAATACGGATTATACGGAAGAACCGCCATTAGCCATGCTATCATTACTGAATATTCCGTTCCATGAAGAACAATCGGACTCAACTCATCATGGGTAGTAAAACTCATAATTACACTTTTTTGTTCATTATAAGAATTTAAAAGTTTTTGGTTAAATCTTATATGTTCATATAAATCTGAATTTTTCCATTCCTTAAGATTAAAAAAACTTCCGTAATATCCGTCAAAACCGGCTTTTAAAAGTTCATCATACGGAGTAAAATCCGCATATTTGCTTGGCGGTTCTCTCCAAGAGTCTGAAGCTTCGGCTAAAAACAAAAATTCAGGTGATTTTGAACGGACATATGTTATAAATTCTTCCCAAAAACGGTATGGTTTTATTGTGGCAACATCAGCTCTTATTCCGTCTGCACCAAGTTCTATAATCATATCCGCAAATTCAGTATGAGCATTTTTAACATCTTGATTAAGTTTTTCATTCGTCCCGACATTAAAAAGTCTGACATCTGTCCAATCAGAAGGCACAATTGAACAATTTTTGTCATCTTTTATAAACAATTCAGGGTGTTTTAAAAATAAATCATAAGAACCGCAGCTGGGAAGGTCAATTATTACTTTTATTCCGCGTTTGTGACATTCATTTATAAAAAGTTTTAATTGTTCTTTTGGAGAAAGAGGATTATTTATATCCGCAAGCTGAGGATTTATATCCGAAAAATCAGAAATTGCATAAAGAGAACCTGCCGTACCTAGCGCTTTAAGTTTTCCGACCGGAGTAACCGGAAGGACATGCAGAGTATTTATGCCCAAACTCTTAACCTCATCTAATCTTTTTATTGCATTAATAAAGTTCCCTTTTTCTTCATTTTCATCAATAAAACCATTTTCGTTTGTATCTGCAGAATTAAAATTACGAATATTTATACCCAAAATATTAGATTTATTATTTAAAAACATAGAACGCAAACCTTCGTCACTATTGGCAAAAGAAGCATTTTGTGTCAAAAGAATTAAAAAATAAAACAAAAATATTTTTCTTATAAACTTACTCATCTCAATAATATTTTACCAAATAAAAAAGATAATTATGTAAAATTTTCTTTACACAACAAAATAAAAGCGCAATTTTTGTATAAAAAATTACTTTATATATATGTAAGGTTAGATAAGGTTGTAGAAAATTTAATCCCCGACAACAAGTCGGGGTTCTTTTTTTCTGCGGAAATTAAAGCTTATAATAATCTTTTAGATTAGTAAAATTTTTTTTATGTTAAAATATTAATTATTGGAGTAAATAATTATGATAACAATTAAAGATGTAGAACATGTAGCAAAGTTAGCACGTTTAGAGCTTACTGAAGAAGAAAAAGAAAAGTTTACAAAACAACTGGGTGATGTTTTAAAACACGTAGATGCAATGAATGAAGTGGATACTTCAAATGTTGAACCTATGGCTCATGCAATAGATTTTGTGAATGTTATGAGAGAAGATAAAGTTTATTACGAACAAACAAAAGATGAACTTTTGAAAAATGCTCCGGATGAAGAAAACGGATTTTTCAGAGTACCTAAAATAAACTAGAGAAGTGATTTAATGTTTAAGTAATTATTTGATTATTTCTTTGTATTTACTTAAATTAGGCATTTTTATTACGGATAAATGAATTTTTTCACTTCTCCGTAAGGAGAAAACAATGACAAAATACATTTTTATAACAGGCGGAGTTGTAAGTTCCTTAGGTAAGGGAATTATAGGAGCATCCTTAGGAAAACTATTGAGAGCAAGAGGTTTTTCTGTCGCTATTCAAAAATTTGACCCTTATATAAATGTTGATCCCGGAACAATGAGCCCGTTTCAGCATGGTGAAGTTTTTGTAACCGATGACGGGGCTGAAACGGATTTGGATTTAGGACATTACGAACGTTTCATTGATTCAAATTTTTCACACTTAAGCAGTGTAACCTCAGGCAGTGTTTACCAAACAGTAATCCAAAAAGAGCGCAGAGGGGACTATTTAGGCGGAACTGTTCAGGTTATTCCGCATATTACAAATGAAATAAAATCCCGCATTGTAAAAGCTCAAAAACAATTTAAGCCTGACTTTCAGATTATAGAAATCGGTGGAACAATAGGTGATATTGAGGGTTTACCGTTTATTGAGTCTATAAGACAGTTTAAAGCGGAAGCAGGAATCGGAAATGCAATTAATATACATTGCACTTTACTTCCGTATTTGCCGACTTCGGGAGAATTAAAAACAAAACCTTCTCAACATAGTGTTTCAGTGCTCAGAAGTTACGGATTACAGCCTGAAATATTGGTTTGCAGAACTTCTAAAGCAATACCGAAAACAGAAAAAGAAAAACTTGCTCTGTTTTGTTCCGTAGCAAAAGAAGCAGTTATAGAATGCAGAGATATGAAGAGTATTTATGAAGTACCGCTTGCATTAGAAGAACAAAATTTTGCAAATGTTGTACTAAAACTGCTTCAAACACCGGAAAGAAATGCAGACTTAACAAAGTGGCAAGAGCTGGTTGAAAAAATAAACCATCCTAAAAACACAATAAAAATTGCAATTGCAGGTAAATATACCAAACTTTCCGATGCATATATATCAGTAGTAGAATCAATAAAACATGCCGGATACGCAGATGGTGTAAAAACAGAGATTAAATGGATAAATTCAGAAGATTGCGTTGATGAGGAAAAATGCAAAGAGCTTATGCAAGATGTAGACGGAGTGATTGTTCCGGGCGGATTTGGAATAAGAGGAATAGAAGGCAAACTTAATGTAATAAAGTACGTAAGAGAAAATAATGTTCCGTTTTTGGGAATATGTTTGGGAATGCAATGCGCAGTAATAGAATATGCCCGTAATGTTGCAAATATAAAAGGTGCAAATTCAACTGAGTTTGATGAAAACACATCTTCTGCAGTAATTGACCTGATGCTAGAACAAAAAAATGTCAAAGGATATGGCGGTACAATGCGTTTAGGAGCGTATGACTGCAAAGTAAAAGCCGGAACAAAAGCACACGAGGCGTACGGAACCGGAAAAATATCGGAACGTCACAGGCACAGATATGAAGTTAATACTGATTTTATAGAGCCTTTAAAGAAAGCCGGACTTGTATTTTCCGGAATGTCACCGGACGGAATGCTTTCTGAAATAATAGAACTTCCTCATTTGGATTGGTTTGTTGCGTGTCAATTCCATCCGGAATTTAAATCTCGTCCGGAAAGACCGCATCCGCTATTCAAAGGACTGATTGATGCTGTTTTGAGTCAAAAAGGTTTAAACTAAAAAGGAATAAATAAAAGATGAAAGAATTTATTTTATCAAACGGAATATCAGCTTGTATAAAGCAGAATAAAAATACACCCAGAGTTGCACTGACATTAAATATATCCATAAATTTACCGGAAAAATATGCAGGTGAATATTCTTTAATGAACAGACTTTTAATAAAAGGAACCAAACAATATTCGTCTGAAGAAATATCAAATATACTTGATGAAAATGCAATTGAATTATATACAGAAATGAAATCCGATTATTTAAGATTTAGATTTGTTTGTTTAAATGAAGATTTTGAAACAGCATTATCAATGCTTAGCGATATTATCCAAAATTCCACATTTGAAGAATTTGACAAGGAAAAGAACAAGCTTAAAGGCGAATTAACAGCAGAGTTAGATTCGGCAAAAGTAAAAGTTTCAGATTTATTTACAAAAAATATATACAAAGACCATTTTTACGGACACAGTTACACAAAAATCCTTGAAGAAGTGGATAACGTAACCAAAGATGATGTAAAAAAAGGGTATGAAAAGATTTTAAAAACAGGTAAAAAAACGGTAGCACTTGTTGGTGATATAGAAGAAAACGGCTTATTAGAAAAATATTTGGGCTGTATATTGCCTTCTCGTAACAATTTATCAGAGATAGAAGTTCCTAATCCGGTAAAACAGGATTGCGTTGAACTTATAAAAGACGATGCAAATCAAGCACAAATATTACAGGGGTGGCATGTAGGAACCGTGAATGATAAAGAGTATCCGATGCTTATGTTGTTAAATATTATACTGGGAGCAAGCGGTTTGAGTTCAAGATTATTTTTGGAACTTAGAGAGAAAAAAGGGCTTGCATACACCGTAAGAACTTCGTATGAAACACATGCAAAAGCGGGAGTTTTTAGTATATATATAGGAACAGAGCCGGTAAATATTCAAACATCAATTTCCGGATTCAAAGAAGAGATTGAAAAAATTAAAAATATTCCCGTCGGAGAAGAAGAGTTACGCAACGCAAAAAATAACTTAATAGGAAAACAGCAATTCTTAAGCGAAACAAATTCTCAACAAGCTAATATAATGGCATATTATTCAATCATGGACAAAGGATTCAATTATCGTGAAACAGTTATTAATATGATAAAAAATATAACACCGGAAGATTTAATGAATTGTGCACGTAAATATTTTACCGATGATTATATACTTGCAATCTTGAAACCTTAGGAGAAAACTTTGAATATTGTTGGAAATAAATTATCAAAAATATTGGTAATAGGCTGTTTTCACGGAGATGAACCACAAGGTTTGTATATTATAAATGAATATTTAAAAATCAAACCGAAAACAAAACTGATGTTTATACCTTGTTTAAATGAGCACGGCGTCAAAAATAATGTACGAACTAATGAAAACGGAGTTGACCTTAACAGGAACTTTCCGACAGAGAATTGGGAACTTTCAGAAAGAAATGAGTTTTTCGGCGGTAATTCACCTGCCAGTGAAAAACAAACAAGGTTTGTTATAGAAACAATAGAGAAATATCATCCCGAATTAATATTGACGCTGCATGCGCCTTATATGGTTGTAAATTATGACGGTGATGCAAGAGATATTTCGGAAAAAATATCAGAAATAATGAATTATCCGGTTCAAGAGTCAATAGGATATCCTACTCCGGGAAGTTTCGGAACGTGGGCCGGTATAGAAAAAGGTATTCCGACTGTAACATTGGAATTAGATGAAAAAGCAGATATAAACGAATTAAAAACACAAGTATTTAAAGTTTTTAAATTATTGGAAGATATATAAATGGAAAATATTAAAGAGATTGTAAAAGAATGCGATTTGAAACACATTGCAATAATAATGGACGGAAATAGAAGATGGGCAAAAGAGCGTAATTTACCCTCAGCAGTCGGACACAAAAAAGGGGTTGATGCCCTGAAAACAACAATGAGAGCGTGTGATGATTTCGGAATAAAATATTTGACGGTGTATGCATTTTCTACCGAAAATTGGAACAGAAAACCCGAAGAAGTAAATTTTTTGATGGACTTACTAGGACAAACTTTAAAAAACGAACTTAGTGAAATGGATAAAAATAACGTTGTAATAACATTCATAGGTGATACAACAAAACTTTCGGACAAATTGCAAATGATATTAAAAAATGCGGAAGACACAACAAAAAATAATACCGGAGTACATTTGCAAATAGCATTCAATTACGGAGCAAGAGATGAGATAGTGCACGCGCTTCAAGGCATTGTATCAGAGGGTATTACAGATATAGACGAAAAAGTTATTTCTTCTCATTTGTATACAAAAAACATACCGGACCCTGATGTATTAATAAGAACCGGCGGTGAGATGCGAATATCAAATTATTTATTATGGCAGATAGCATACTCTGAATTCATTGTAATAAATGATTTTTGGCCTGAATTTAATAAAGAAAAATTAGCAGAATGTATTTTGGAGTACAAAAAACGTAATCGCAGATTTGGCAAATAAGTGTGCAGAATTTTAGGGATACTTTACTTTTATTCCTGTTTGTAATACGATTTTAATGATTTTATAGTCGGATAGGTTCGCCCTAGTTTTCTATAAAACAAATAGCCGAATTCTACATAAATGAATGTTAACAAAATTATTCACTATTCACGAATTCACTTGTTTAGGAAATGCGGCTGTAAAATC
>CAJOPY010000018.1 GCA_905236505.1 Candidatus Gastranaerophilales bacterium | reverse complement strand
CGCATTAGCGCTACCGTACCTCTCAGAAAAACCCTCAATGGTTCGGCTTTTTCTTCGGCAGAGTGCCACGCACCCATAGTATTCATTTGTCATCTGGCTTGTGGCAGTTGTTGCGCATAAATGCTAACGCCTTTGCGCTACCGTACCTCTCAGAAAAACCCTCAATGGTTCGGCTTTTTCTTCGGCAGAGTGCCACGCACCCGAAATATTAACTTGTCACTCTTTGAAAGCAGTTGTTGTACATGAATTCCTACACATTCTTGCTACTTCACTTTTCAGAAAAATCCTCAACGGTTCGGCTTTTTCTTTAAATGTGTGTCACGCACTTGCATTGCTTCTTGGATTACTGAATTATTATAAAATAATTGTGTAACCACTAATCAGATTTTATTAGAAACATTCTGAAATTGCAACCCTGATTTTAATCTGTATAAATATAACACAATTCAATATAGAAAATTGCCATTTTCAGAGTTTATGCTTTTTTAAAAACTTTGTTATAAAGTTCTTTTGCATATTCCATTTTAAAGAGTAAATTTAATAAAACGTAAATAATTCCGCAAACACAGCTTACTAAAATGATTTTTAGAAGTTCGTATATATATTTCGGGAATAAAGTCATATTGAAATATTTACAAAATGCAAAACCTATTATAAATGTTATTATTCCGGCTGACAACATTTTGAAGAAGTTTTTGAATAAATTTCCGTAATCCAGTTTTATTTTCTTTGATATAAAAATACCTAAGAATGTTGCGTTAAATAATGTTATAAACGATGTGGAAAGTGTTATTCCGGCTATTCCCATGTTAAGTTTTATAATAAACAGCCAGTTAAGAAGTCCTTTTAAGATAATAGACGATGTTGCAATAATAAAAGGTGTTTTAGAATCGTTAAATGCATAATAAACCCGAGTTATTGAATCTCTGAAAACGTACGGAAGTATGGAAATTGACAAATATGAGAGTGCCTCAGATACCATAATAACCGCATCAGAGTTAAAAGCTCCGCGCTCAAATATTAGAGAAATGCCGTCTTGAGCAAGTAACAAAATAAGTATTATAATAGGAAATGAGGTGAAAAAGAGAATTCCCACACCTTTGTTAAAATAATTTCTAATTGCTTCTTTGTCGCCTTCTCCTGCAAGTCTTGAAAAAATCGGAAATAGAGGAACCAAAAATGCTGTTACTAAAATTCCAACCGGAAATTGAAAAATTCTGTTTGCAAAAACTACTGAAGTCCAAGCTCCTTCCACTAAGTGAGAAGCAAAAAACATATCTATATATATGCTTATTTGTCCTATTGTGGAACTTAATATTGCAGGGAATAAAAGCTCTTTGATATCTTTAAATTCTTTATTATTTTTAATATATAAATTAGGTTTAATTCTATAGCCAATCTGTCTGAGCTTCGGAAATTGCAATAAAATTTGTGCCAAAGCTCCAACCGTTGTCGCGCCGGCAAGAACAATTCCCGATTTATCATTGTGAACAAGAGAAATAGACAATATAACAACTAAACTTAATACCATAGGCGATAAGTTTGGAAGAATAAACTTTTTATGAACAACCAAAAGCCCGTAGTATATTCCTATTATGCCTCCTATAAGTATAATAGGTGACATTATTTTAAAGTGAAGAGAAGCGAGTCTGATTAATTCCGGCGTTCCGGCAGAGATTATGATTCCCATAATTTTATCGGCAAAGAAAAATCCCAAAATTGCGCATAACGCAAAAAATATAAACGAAGTTGTAAGAAAAGTATTATATAGCCTGTTTACAACTTTGTCCGGTTTTTCTTCCGCTTTTATTAATTTTGAAAATACGGCAACTGCTGCACTGTGAAAAGGTCCCCCAACTCCTCCCAAAATAATTATTGCAAGTGACGGAATTTGAAGTGCATAGAAATATGCATCAGATACAAGTGTCGCTCCATAGAAATTTGCAACAACCATATCTCTTATAAACCCGATTAATTTGCTTGCGACTGTTACAAGCGCAATCAAAGATGCTGTCTTTAGAATACCTTCGCTTTTGTTTAGTTTATCAGATATGCTATTCTCCGTCATTTTCCACCGGCTTTCCGAATTGTTCAACTAACTCTACATATAAAGTAATTGAACGCCCCAAAGATGGTGAATGGTAAGTTATAGTGTTAAATCCGTCATCTATGTATCTTGAAATATCTATTTTATAATCTTTTTGAAACAAAGATTTTGAAATTGTAAATTCTTTTTCTTTTCCGTTTATTACAACAGATAATTTAGGGGAATTTGTTTCTGTGATAACAATTTGTGCTCTTCCAATCGGAGCCCAAAAAGTTTGTTTAATATCTTTGCCGCAGACTGTAACCGGGATTGTACCCAAGTTTATATCTGTATAATAATGCCTTAGAATATTGTAATAAGGTTGTTTGAGCTTTGTAGCCATATATCCTGCTCCAAACTGACTCATTCCGACTCCGTGTCCAAAGCCGCCTCCGTATACAACAATGTTTTTAACATTACCTAAGCTATCCGTAACTTTTTCAAATACAGCATTTGCGCTGGGAAGTGATATCCCGTTTTTTTGAAACACTCTTCTTATTACTAGCTCTTTTGTAATCCTGTAACAATTTTTGGAAGTCATTACTTCCAATTCCATTATTTTACCGGAATTGCCTCTTTGCATAACTTTTATATCTTTTATTGTTCCGATATCTTCTCCTGACCTAACTTCCGGATGAATGAATCCTGTTTTTGATTGTGCCGGAAGTGTTGTTTTTAAAACATCTTCAAGTTCTTTTATATTCCATTCTCTTGTCCACCTATAATATGGAGAGTTAATATCAAATGAAGGAACTCTTACTTCATAAAATGCTTTTGCCTTATCATCCTCATTCAGTGGTTCAAAATCTGATTTATCCGGCACGGCGCTTAAATAATGTTTATTCGGCGCAGGAAAAATTTTTGATTTAGGGTCTGAAAAAGCATTGGAATAACTTTCGGTATATCCGCCCGCTGTAGAACTATAGAGCGCAAGAATAAGTTCATTATTGTATAAAGCTACAATCCCGTCTGTTTCCATAACAGCTCTTGTTGATAAATCATCTTCCGTATTTGCTCCGAAATATACTTGACTTGCGACGCTATCTACTACATTAAACTCTTTGTATGATTGTGTTCTTGGAGTTAATACATAATTTCTTGCTGCAACAGCTTGTGCTTTTAATGCTTCCAAACCGAACGATACCGGCATTTCATTCGGAACGACTCCTTTTAAGTACTCCTGAAGTTCTACAAGATTAACCAAATAAAATCCGGTTCTTGACGGATTTTGAACAATTTCAAAAGCTCCGTGATAAAGAGCTTGTGAACCTTTTCTAAGGAGCCCTTTTACGCCTAAAAGTCCTTGCGGACATATTATTACAACATCTTGAAATGTAGCAATTTGTGCATTACAGATTATATTTAATCCTTGTTCCGAACTTTTTATTATTATATCGCTGCCTGCAGGAATTTTTGTGATAAATCTGCGAGAAAACCTGTCATAAAGTTCACACTCAGACGTTCCATATACTGTGACTTCTTTTTTTAGAACGTTCTGAAATTTATTGTCAGTAATACCTACTCTTACAACTTCATAATCGTTCAGCGCAAATCCGCTTTGGACTGTCATAAATAAGCTTATAAGACACAGTACAATTAATCTAATTATTTTACTTCCCAAGAGGTTCCTTCCTTAGAATCTTTAAGTATAATTCCTTCTTTATCTAATGCTATTCTTATTTTATCCGCAAAATCCCAGTTTTTTTCTGCTCTTGCAGCCTTTCGCCGTTCTATAACATTTTCCATTGATGAAAAATTTTCACCCAAAGTTTGACTAATACTGCTAAGTATTTTATTAATCTCGTCTTCTGTTAAGGAAATTTTTTCTAAAGTAAAACCGAGTGTTGTTGCAAGCTTATACAAAAGAGTGTAAGCGTATGGAACATCTTTATTTGCCTTGTTTGTAAGATCAAATAATACTGCTAAGGCTTTAGATGTATTAAGGTCATCGTCCATAGCATCCGTAAATTCTTTATATTCATCAAATGATGCTATATCAAGATTTTCGTCTATTTTTGTCTTTTTAGCATTAAGTATTCTTTTTACTCCGGCTTGTGCTGACAAAAGAGCTTCATCTGAAAATTCTACAGGCATTCTGTAATGGTTTGTAAGGATGAAAAATCTTATAGTATTTGCATCATAATTTTTAAGCAAATCATCTATAGTCAGAAAATTGCCTAATGATTTAGACATCTTTTCTTTGTTTATTGTTACAAAACCGTTATGAAGCCAGTAATTTACAAATTTACAACCGTTAGCGCATTCGGATTGTGCGATTTCGTTTTCATGATGCGGAAAAATTAAATCGGCTCCTCCTGCATGAATATCTATCGTTTTACCCAAATATTTTCTGCTCATTGCTGAACATTCTATATGCCAGCCGGGACGTCCGACTCCCCAAGGTGAATTGTATCCGAATTTTTCATCTTTTTTCCAAAGTGCAAAATCAAGAGGGTCTTCTTTTTGTTCACCAACTTCTATTCTGGCTCCGCTTTCAAGTTGATCAATCGGCTGACCGGAAAGGGAACCGTATTTGCCGAATTTTTTTACTCTAAAATACACATCTCCATTTGATTCATACGCAAAACCTTTAGAAATCAGTTCCTTATTCATAGCAATCATTTCGCCTAAAGTTTTGGTTGCAAAAGGTTCTATATCAGGAGAAAGATTGTTTAGAGCTTTCATTGATTCAGAAAATTTATTATACCAAAAACGTGAAACTTCTTCAGGAGTTTTACCTTCTTTTTCTGCTTTTTTTAGGATTTTATCATCTACATCTGTTACATTTCTGCAATATGTAACGTCATATCCTTTAAATTTTAAGTATCTGTATAAAACGTCCCAAGTAATATAGCATCTGGCGTGACCCAAATGAGCATTATCGTATACAGTAGGCCCGCAAACATACATTTTTACTTTATTCCCGTCTATCGGAATAAATTCTTCAGTTCTGTTGTTATATGAA
Organism: Candidatus Gastranaerophilales bacterium; assembly: GCA_905236505.1. Taxonomy (GTDB): domain Bacteria; phylum Cyanobacteriota; class Vampirovibrionia; order Gastranaerophilales; family Gastranaerophilaceae; genus CAG-196. The sequence goes on along the minus strand of CAJOPY010000018.1, from coordinate 3,644 downwards.
TTGTGTAGTTTCATTATTTTGCTCCCAAAACGATTATTTACCAATCATAATATAATAAAATAATGTTATTGTCTATAAGTGAGTGATTATGCAAGACAATAGAAACATAATGCATTATTGATTTCAAATTTTATACCAGTTTTAGCTTATTATCTTTGGAAAAATATTTATTTCTAAGTTCATTTACTCTTTCTCTTGCAAAAGCTGCATCTTCAGAGCACTGTTTGAGTTCAAGGAATTTTTTATAATAACGTATGGCATCTTTGTATTTAGCCATTTTATCAAAACTCATTGCTATTCCCAGATAAGCTTTATAATAATCCGGATTGCGTTTTATCAGTTGAAAAAATGTTGCGGAAGCTTCCATATAATCACCCATTCCGAGAAGCATTGCCGCTTTGTTATAATAAGCTTTTAAAAATCCCGGATTTGTTTCAATCAGTTTATTATAAATCATTAATGATAAATCTTCTTCTTCAACAAGTTCGTGAGCAATTGCCAGCTGAATTTGAGCTTCTAAATTTTCTCTGTTTATTACAATTGCTTTAATTAAGTATTGAATTGCATTCTCAGGCTGTCCGTCAAGAAGATGACACACTCCTAACTCAAAAAAATACTCATCTTTGGAATCGTCTATTGCGATAAGTTTTTGATATGTTTTTATTGCTTTTTTGTACTCTTTTAAGTATTTATATGAACTCGCAAGCCCGCTGTATGCAGCGACTTCATTCCTGTCAAGCAAAATTGCTTGAAGATATGTGCTAATTGCATCTTTATACAGTTTTGCAAATCTAAGTGCATCTGCTTTTACACACAAATTGTATGAACGAGTGTTTTCTTTTACATTAACTTTATTTACCGCTTTTGCCAAATTTTTATTTACAACTGTATTAATACGCATAATTCTCTCCCTATTCTATGTTATGAAATTTGATAAAATAAGAGAACGACCGAAAGATGTATTTTTTAGTCCGATTGGTCTATGTTTGGATAATATATTTAGTGTATTTAATTTAGTTTTATATTCTAAAAGTTAATAAAATATGATACGATTTTTATAGGACAAAAGGAGCTAGGAATGCAGGTTTCAAAACGATTACTGGTTAAAAACGGAAGTTTGGTTTTTGATACGGAAGAGTATGTAAACTCCGTTGATGTAGCAATGGCTGAATATTATTGTAAAGCAAATAGTTTTGATAAAGGCTTAAAGCTTTACACTGATGTTTTGAGCAAATTTGCCAATCCGTCAGACAGAAGAGATATTTTGTATAAGTATTTTAACTATTGTATGTTATACGCTCAAAAACTTATGAAAGAAAGTAAATTTCCTGAGGCTGTTGAGCAATATAGAGGAATGCTTAAGTATAGCGAGTGTCCTATAAACGTGTATAAAAATATCGGATTATGTATGAAATCAATCGGAAATGCCGATATGGCAATTAAATTCCTAAGGCATTTTGAAGAAATTTCTCCGGATAAAGAAGATGTATATCTATATTTGGGAGATTTAACATATACAGATATAAAAGATAATAAAAAAGCCATAGAATACTATGAAAAAGCTTTGGAAAAATACCCCAAAAACTATTCTATATTGAATATGTTAGGTCACCTTTATTCAACTTATTATCAGGATAAATTTAAAGAAAAACAAATTGATTATTTGGAAAGAGCTTACGCGCTGGAACCAAATAACAGAATCGTTGTAAAAAATTTGGCATATGTTTATGGCAAATTTGATGAAACAGCAAAAGCTGATGAATTTTATCAAAAATTAATGTATTTAAATCCGACTCATTCGGATTTGCACTCATATGGTGCGTATTTGGTTAAACATCAACGTTTTTCGGAAGGTTTTAAATTTTTACAACATCGGTTCCAGAAAGAAGATCTTAAAAACGTTGCATTTCCTGAATTTTATAAAAATAAGAAAAAACGGTGGACGCTAAAAGATAATCCGACAGGAAAGCGTATTTTGGTTCATTTTGAACAAGGTTTTGGTGATACAATTATGTTCTCAAGATTTATGGGTGAGCTAAAAAAACGCTGCGGAAGTGTAGCGCTTGTTGTACAGGATAGCTTGGCGGATTTAATTCGCAATTCAAAACTCGGAGTTGATGTATATACAGAAAAAGACATTCCGCAAATAGGCTACGATTATTGGCTTCCGATGATGGATTTGCCTATAATTTGTGAAACACGGCCCGACACAATTCCAAAATCGCAGGGTTATTTGAAAGTATCCGGTCATAAAGTTAATGCATACAAAAAACAATACATAAATGACAATGACAAATTAAAAATAGGTATTGCATATGAAGGAACCGCAGCCGGAAAAGAAACGGACAGAGATATTCCGCTAACGTTTTTGTACCCGCTTATGAAACTGCCTGATGTAGAGGTATACAGTTTTCAGGTAGATGATTTAACCAGACAGATGGATAGAATTCCTGATGATTGTAACTTAATCAGACTAGGCAAAACTTTCAGAAATTGGGAAGATACGGCTTGCGCCATGAATTGTATGGATTTGATGGTAACTACTGATAACGGTGTAATGAATTTAGCCGGAGCATTAGGTATAAAAACATTCGGTCTTTTTAACCGTATAACGGAATGGCGTTGGTTTAAAACAGAAGGTGATGATATTGCTTGGTATAAAAGCATAAAGCCATTCCAAGCACCAACTTCTGGAGAGTGGGAAACTCCGGTAAATCAAGTTATAGAAGAATTGGATAAGATACGCTGTAAAAAAATTGCGGACAAAATTAAAGGAAAGTAGCCAATTATAAATTATCTGAGAAAAATTAGCGCAAATTAAAATTATTTTTTACATTAATTATGCATCAGTCACGAAGTTTTACGCCGGTTACTTTTGAAATACCTTTTTCTTTTTGGGTTACCCCGATTGTTCTGTTTGCTGATTCTATCATAGGTTTGCGGTGACTTACTACAATAAATTGAGTTGTTTCTGATTGAGATTGTACTATTTGTGCAAGTTTTTCAACATTTATACCATCCAAACTTGCATCAACTTCGTCAAATGCATAGAATGGTGCCGGCGTATATTTTTGAATTGCAAATACAAATGATAAAGCTGTAAGTGCTTTTTCTCCTCCGGACATACCCATCAATCGTTGTTTCTTTTTATCGCGTGGCTGTGCTTCTATATCTAAGCCGCCTTCAAACGGTTTTTCCGGATTTTCTAATAAAAGCTGACCTTCGCCGTCAGATAATTTATGGAATATATCTTTAAAGTTATCATTTAGTGCATTATAAGTTTTTAAGAAAGTTTCTTTTTTCAGATCTTCATACCCTTTCATTCTTTCCAAAATTTGTTCCCGTTCTTTGGATAAAGTTTCTATTTGAGTATTAAGTTCCTGTTGACGTGCAGATACAGTCTCATAATCTTCAAGAGCTTTCATATTTACTGCGCCAAGTTCGTCCATTCTTTTTTGCAAGCGTTGAATTTTATTTGTTATCTCGTCTGTTGAAAGTTCAGGCGGAGTTAGTTCATTAAGGTTTATTCCGGCATCTGTCAGAATGGTTCTGGTTTCTTCAAGCTGCGGTTCTAATTCTCTTCGTCTTGATTTAAATGATTCTATCTGTTCCGCAATTCTTTCTATTTCTGTAAGTTGAAGATT
>CAJOPY010000017.1 GCA_905236505.1 Candidatus Gastranaerophilales bacterium | reverse complement strand
TTGTGCTGCTGCGCTTGGTAAAACATCTGAAGATGCGGTAAAATCTGTTATAGATTCCGATCCGATAGATTATATGTTATCGTCAATTGTTTTAACTTCAGAGGTTGACAGTGATATCGCAAAATTGTTAAAAGAGGCTCATATTGTTGTAGCACCAAGTTTTACAAAAAATGCAAAAGAGTACTTGGAAATACATGACATTTGTTATGTTACAATAGAAACACCTTTAAAGGATTATAAAAAGTATGCACAAAACAATATATTAAATACTCCTCTTGGTACTTTAACTCAAACACCTAATTTAAACGAGCTAAACAAAGATACATTTAAAACTTTAACAAAAACCAAGCCGACAACAGAACAAGTTGAAGATGCTGTCTTTGCATGGAAAGTAGCTAAGCATATAAATACAAAGGCAATTGTAGTAGCAAAAGATTTAAAAACAAATGCGATAGGACAAGGATTACAAACTGCATCAGTTGAATATGCGCTTGATTATTCATGTGAAAAATCAAAAGATGCAATACTTTCTTCTGACATGCCGTTAACATTGCACGATTTAAACGTAGCTGCACAAGGAAGAATTGCCTTAGTAATTGTTCCGAATGCGTCTGGGGAATTTGTAACATTAGCTGATAAATATAATATAATTGTTATTACAACAGGTTTTAACAATATATTATATTAGTTTTTTAATATCGCAAACGGTAATGTTTATAGGTTAAAACGTAAATTTTAAAGTTATCTTTCTCTTATTATAAAATTAGCAACATGATCTTTAAAAATACCTATGTATTTACTAGAACCGATTATTAAACGCTCAAATTCATCTTCAGACATGCTGTTTAAAACTTTGTCTTCAAGTTCTATTACGGGAAGAATATTATTTTTTATGTGCTTTATTCCTAACGAAGTCAAATATATATGCATATTAGGATATTTTCCGGCTTTGAGGGTAATAAGTCCATTCTTTTCAAGTTTTTTAATGGTTGAATTTGTTGTTTTTTTGTTAATATAACCGTTGTTGGCGATATCTTTTTGCAGACAGCCTTCGCCTAAAGACAAAATAGCAATTATAACTACAAATTCACTGTCAGAAATATTCTTTGCCGACAATAAAGCTTGATATAAGCTGTCAATCTCGCAAAGCATTCCGTTTAACTGTTTTAAGCGTTCATTAATTTCTATTTCCATAATTACAATTATTATATAAAATTAAAATTTATACATCAAAGATAAAAAATTGTTACAAAAATATATAATCCGAACTCGGACTATTGCATTATTAAAAATTATGTGATAATTTAAAACTTATACGATGTATATCACATTTAAGGAGAATCACGATAATGTTTTGTTTGGACAAAAATGAAAAAACTAATTCAAAAAAAGAATTTTTAACTGCATCTAAAGGTGTGTCTTTTCCTGACAGCAGAGTATCCTCTTCTGCACAGGAGTTATCAATTACAGATGACGAAGTAAAAAAATTGGACGATGTTTACAGTTCTTGGGGTGATACGGTACATTATTCAAAAAATCCTAAAGTTTTCAGAGGGTGTGAAGGTTCATACATGTATGATTCAAAGGATATTCCGTATTTGGATTTACAAATGATGTACTCTGCATGTAATTTTGGATATAAAAACCAAAGAATTACAAATGCAGTTATTGATCAAATGAATACACTTCCTCAACTTACACCGAAATTTATTCAGCCGTATAAATCTTTGTTATCAGAAAAAATGGCACGAATGATAGAAGCAAGATTTCACGAAAAAGGAAGAATGCATTTTAATGTAGGCGGAGCACAAGCAAATGAAGATGCAATAAAAGTAGTAAGAAATTATACTCACAGAAACGGATTTTTCGCATTTCAAGGCGGATATCACGGAAGAACTATTGCCGCTACTTGTATTACATCATCATTTAGGTACAGAGAAAAATACGGACATTTTGGCGACAGAGCAAACTTTGTTCCGTTCCCGTATTGTTTCAGATGTCCTTACGGAATGAATTGTGAATCTTGTAATCATTTTTGTGTAAAACAATTTGCAAGACAGTTTGAAAGTGAATACAAGGCAATTTACGATCCAAAAACAAAAGAATGCGAATATAAGGCATTTATAGGTGAACCTATTTTGGGTACAGGCGGATATATTAATCCACCGGAATGGTATTGGAAAGAAATGAAAGAAGTTTTGGATTCTTACGGCATAATGCTTGTAATTGATGAAGTTCAAATGGGCATGTTCAGAACCGGTAAATGGTGGGCTATAGAGAATTACGGTATTGTACCTGATGTAATGACATTTGCCAAATCAATAACTAACGGTATGAATCCGTTAGCAGGTTTCTGGGCTAAGGAAAAATACATTGCTCCGGATGTATTTACTCCGGGTTCAGCACACTCTACATATTGTTCCAACCCGATAGGTGTAAGAGCTGCGCACGAAGTTATGTCTATAGTAGAGGAAGAACAATCCGTTTTAGAACGTGAAATACCGAGAAAATCCGCACTATTTATGAGAGGATTAAATTACTTAAAGAGCAAATACAAAGAAGTCGGTGATGTAGGCGGTATCGGATTTGCGCTTCGTATAGAATTAACTCAAAAAGACGGAATTACTCCAAATAGAGAACTCTGTGATGCAATGCAGGAAGAAGGATTAAAAGGTGATTTAAGTTATCAAGGAAAGAAATGCGGTTTGGTTCTTAATAATGGCGGTTTCTTTAAAAACATTATCACGCTTGTTCCTCAGTTATACATCTCAGATGAAGAGATTGAAATGTCAATTGATTTACTTGATCAGTTGTTGAGCAGATTAACAAAGTAAGAGCTTGGCGGTTCAGGTAATTTAATATGTCATTAAATTTTATTTTGAAGCATGAAAATAATTCAAAAGGTGCTGTTCTGTTGTTTCACGGACTAACAGGCAGTCCTTTTGAATTAAAAAAATACGGTCAATTTTTGTATAGTAACGGTTATGATGTATATGCTGAATGTTTACCGGGACATGGTGAAAAGTTTGAAGAAATATATACAATAAAATATCAAGATTGGCTAAATTTCGCATACACACGCTTTGATATATTAAAAAAACAGTACGATAAAGTTTTTGTGTCGGGATTGTGCTTGGGAGCTGTTCTGGCATTAGCGGTCGGAATAAAATTTAAAAATGATGTTGCAGGAATAATTGCTTTGTCCACAACACTCTTTCTAGACGGTTGGAGGCTGCCTTGGTATAAATGTTTTATGCCTGTAGCATTTGCAACGATAGTAAGGTTTTATTACAGTTATCCTGAATGTGAACCGCACGGTGTGAAAAATATAAAAACAAGAAATGCCGTAAAAAAACTGCTTGCAAAAGGTGATGTCGGAATGAATGATTTTCCTATGACAGGTTTTTTTGAGTTGTTAAAGCTCTCTGCCTTTGTGAGAAAAAATTTAAAAAATTTAATCTCACCGATTCTTATAATTCATTCTAAAGATGATGATTTAACAAGTTTAAAATCTGCCAAAGTTGTGTATAAAAATATTTCATCAGAAGATAAAGAGTATATTATATTATATGACAGTTACCATATGGTGCTTTATGACAACGAAAAAGAGTTTGTATTTAATAAAGCTATAGAGTTTATAGAAAACCATAATAAGGTTTTGGAAAAAAGAAAAGAGGCTGTATTATGTATATAAATTTATTGTATTGTTTAACAGCATTTTTTCTTGCAATATTGTTTACTTTTCGCAAATATATAACAAACAAATTACAAGACGGATTGAAAATTTCCGCTTTCATATCGTCTATTGCGGCGGTTTTATTATTGTACATAATTTTTTCGTTTATAATGGCAATTATTGTTCCGAATATTATAAATAAAGCATTCTTTTTTGTTTTCGGAATTTCTCCTTTTATAATCGGTAAAATTGCAAAGTATGAAAAAGTTAATTTTTATAGTATAATACAGTTGATTTGTATTATCGCTTCAGGATTATACGTATTATCAATATAAATATTATGAGAGTCTTATTAAAAAAATTTATATGCATAATTTTATCACTAATAATATTTGCATCACCTGTTATATCAAAAGAAAATATAAAGGCGTTAGCAAAAATTCAGCACGAATTTAATACGTCTGACACTCCTCAAAACGTTCTTATAAAAAATAAAGAAGAGGTAAAAATAGCTGATGATATTATAATTCCGCCGGAATCAACAGTGGTTCTTGAATTTGTTCAGGTTCAAAAAGAAAGAAGATGGCATAAAAGCGGGTTTATTATATCTAAACTAAAAGGATACTACAAAGAAAATGAAAAAGATTTTGTAGATTTATCAGAGAATAATATTTATTTTGCAGCAAGAAAATATGAAGAACTTAATAAAAAAGATGCGGCTATTTTGACGACAGAACTTATTCTTACGCAAGCTGCATCTATTGTAGGTTCTTGTTTTATAGTATTTGCTCCGGTTGATATTGCTTATTTTTTTACGAAAGGAGCAATTCAGCGTGAAAAAAATCCAAATTGGTTTAAAGCAGGAGTATCCTGTGCTTATGATAATTCAATTTTTTGGTTTTGGCTAAAAGGTAAACCTATTGATTTGCAAGAAGATGAAACTGTAAAAATTAAAGAAATCAAAGAAAAAAAAGCATTAAAATTAAAAAGAAAAATTGATAAAAAAATTGCAAAACAAGAGCAAAAAGCTAAAAAGAAAATGCTTAAGAAAAAAATGAAAGCTGAAAATATAGAAGCTTAAATTTTATCTTTTATATACTGATTCTTTTTGAGCTATTTTTGAGTTCAGATTTTCAGAGTCATCAACTTTTTCTAAAAGTGTGTTTCCGACTTTTAAAGCTTTTTCTCCGGCTTCTTTTTTATCTTTTCCGGTTTTTCCCCACAATCTTTTCCACCAAGTATTTTTTACTTCGGTTTCTGAAAGCGGTTTACCGATTTCTACTGTTTTTCTGCCGTAATCACTTGCAATTTGTATTTTTGCTTTATAAGAGCTTTTTATCTGATTTCCTTTTTCATAAACTTCTGTTGTTTTTGTTTTGATAGCTGAATTTGTATTACCCATGAGTGTGTTGTATTCATTTGTTTTATTTTGCAACTCAGCTTCTTCAGATTCAGTTATGGTTCCGTCAGATTGCTTTTTCTTCAATTCGTCTATTCGCTCAATAATTGCTTCTAACTTTTCTCGTGCGTCAAGTTGAAGTTCTTTCATTTGTCCGTTCAAATTATCAAGTTCAAGTTCATATTGAGTTTGTTCGTCAGTAATTTTGTTATACTGATTAATCATAGATTGACAAGCGTTAGTTAAAGCACTAGCCTTTAAAACATCATTTTTAATTTCTTTGCAAACTTCTTCAGCCGATTTTCCGTCTTCAAAAGGATTTACATTTGTTATTTTGTTTAAAGCGTATATCACTTTTTGATTCCTTGTCTTAATCTTACATATATATAAAGTTATTTTTTAATTTTGTATTTCAAAAATTAAAAATTTTGTTACAAAGTTTACAATTGTGATATAATTAACATTATCCGGAGGAAGTTTATGAATAAAAAACGTGCGATTATTATTGTAATTGATTCAATGGGATGCGGCGCAATGAGCGATTGTGCAGAGTTTGGAGACATTCCGAAATGCAATACTTTGAAAAATGTTTGCAAATATAATAACGGTTTGAAAGTTCCTAATCTTGAAAAAATGGGGCTTGGTAATATAGGTGAGTATGAAGGAATACAGAAAACAAATTCTCCAATAGCACAGTACGGAATATTGACAGAAAAATCAAAAGGTAAAGATACCACAACAGGACACTGGGAAATTGCCGGTCATGTAAGTGAAAAACCTTTTGCTACTTTTCCGAATGGTTTTCCTGAAGAACTTATTTCTAAATTTATCCAAAAAACAGGGTGTAAAGGAATTCTTGCAAATATTCCCGCAAGCGGAACCGCAATTATTGAAAAACTAAATGATGAACATCATAAAACAAAGTTTCCGATTGTTTATACTTCTGCAGACAGTGTTTTTCAAATTGCTCTGGATACAGATTTAATTCCGCTTGAAACATTATATGAGTGGTGTAAAATAGCAAGACAAATTTTAGATGACGAAAAATATAACGTTGCTCGTGTAATAGCACGTCCGTATAAAATAATTGACGGAAAACCGACGAGAATTTCAAAAGACAGAAGAGATTATTCTATGGCTCCACCCGAAAAAACTGTTTTAGATAAATTTAAAGATAAAGGTTGTAAAGTAATAGGAATAGGTAAAATTGAAGATATATTTTCTAAAGCCGGTATAACACATGCTATCCATACAGGCTCTAATAAAGAAGGGCTTGAACTTACCATAAAAGCTTTAGACGGAACATTGAATTTAGATGAAATACAGTATTCTAATATAAATATTACGGATGATTCAAAGGAAATAATCTTTACAAACCTTGTAGATACAGATATGTTATTCGGACACAGAAATGATGCCAAAGGGTACGGTAAAGCAATTGAAGAAATTGATACGTACTTAAGTAAAATTTTACCTTTAATAAACAAAGATGATTTACTTATCATAACAGCCGATCACGGGTGTGATCCCACAGTTCCGGGTACTGATCATACAAGAGAACAAGTCCCTGTTTTGTATTATTCAAAAGGTATAATACCAAAAGATTTAGGTGTAACATTGGGCTTTGATTCAATCGCACAACAAGTGGAAAATTGGCTTAATTTTTAAAATTAACCTTTTAAATATAAAAAATAAAAAAAAGCAAAACATCGGTTTTACGTAATGTTTTGCTACATAATTGTATAAGAATTTTGTTTATTTGCGATTAGCCGTTACCATCATTACCGCCGTTAGCATCACCGCCGTTATTGCCATCACCGCCGCCTTGTGCATTTTCTTCTACACAAGAAGCTGCAAGTTTATTTGCTTTAAAATCACTGGATTTTGTTCTGTAATCCAAATCTTTATATAACGCAACATTACATGCGTCTTGCGGGTTAGGATATGCAAATCCTAATTCTGTTACCGTAAAACGGTATGCTTGGTGCACAGTTGAAGGTAAACCGGCTACAACAGGCTGAAATGTAACAACAGCAGATGCTGCACCATACTTACGAAGCGGATATGTTTCTTCATCTTGATCATTCTCTCCGGCAAGCGCAAACGATACTCTGGTACCATCTTTTAGCTCTAGATCATTAGCAGTAGATACTGTATTACTTGCATTGTTGATTTGGGTTGATTCCACACTATCTTCATCTTTAAATGCAAAAGAGCTGTCAGCATAATCGGCTATTGATTCAGCACTGTTTACAATTGTAGTATTTGCAACTGCGTAAGCTCTTGCGGAAGCTTCTAAACTTGCCATAAATTTAGATAATTTTACACCAAGTGCGGTGTATTGGTAACTTGTTACCAAGTTAGGCAGAGTAATAGCTGCAACTACACCAATAATTGCAAGGGTAATCAGCACTTCTGCCAAAGTGAAACCGGATTTTCTTTTCATAATAAAAGCCTTTCTTAATTAAACTTATAAACTTAACGTAACACATTAAATTATAACTCGTTTTTTAATGAATGTCAATATATTTTAAATGATTTTTTAATGTACGACATACTATTTAACTATTTTTTTTAATTAATTGGATTATGGAAAACTTTTATTAAAGCATTTATCTTTAAGTTGGAGGGGATATGAATAATTTAAAGGTAAAATTCGGAAAACGTTTAAAAGAACTCAGAAAGAGCTGCAAAATGACGCAGGAAGAACTTGCAGAGCTTGTGAGCATTGAGCCTCCGAATTTGTCTAAAATTGAATGCGGAACTCATTTTCCTCAGCCGGAAAAAATAGAAAAAATTGCTTCTTCTTTAGGAGTTAGTATTAGTGATTTGTTTGAATTTGAACATTTAAAAGACAAACAGTTCTTAATAAAAGAAATTATCTCTAATTTAAACGATTTTGAACCGCAAAAAGTTGCATTGGTTCACAAATTTGTGACAGATATTAAGCAGTATAAATAAATATCAGAAACTGATTGTAGTCATTTAAAGTGTTGTATTTTTAGGATGTTTTTTTGTTAACCATAATATTCCTGCTGTTATTGCGCAAATTGCCACTATAGCAGCTGCAATCATACCTTTATGATTGCTGTTTTTCGTTGCATCAAAAATAAAATTTTTAAAATTTTCTGACATTGAATCATGAAAAATTTGTTGATTTTTTGAATGTGATTTTATGGCTTCCTTAATACCTTTATCCAAATCTCCTTTTTTAACTGCTATAACCTTGCCTAAGGTTCCGAAAATATCAGTTAATTCGGTTAGTTTAGATTTTTCTTTTTCAATAACTATGCTATATAAAGGCATTTCTTTTATTTTTCATCACCTCCGTTTTTTGCAATAAAACTCTCCGGAAGCGGAAGTTGAAATCCTCGCATTTTTAATAAATATGATATAGCCTCGTATTCGCCAAATGTTCTTCCTGTTGTTATGTAAAAATGCAAATCCCCCTTAGTAGATTTAAAAAATTTATCCATTTTGGAACAATACTCTTTCATAAATTCGTTTTCACTTTCTCCATGCAAAGATGAATGTTTTGCAGGACAATAAGTTTCGTCAAAATCGGAGTATACATTAACTTTACCTGCCTTAAAATTAATTTTATTTGTAACACCCGCTACTTTCATACACACACCTTAATTAATTTAATCAATGCTACAATAAAACAATTAAAAATTCAATAAAAATTCTTTTATTTTTTGTGTGATTTTGTAAAAATATTTTGATTGTGATAAAATTTGCATATGCGTATCACAAATGATAAAACAAGTTTTCAAGCTAAAATAAATTTTATAACACCGCAAAAATTTACGGCGAAGACAGAATATTTGGAACCTGTTTTCCACGAAGTTCCTTATCCTTGGACAATTGAAACAATGAAAACAGGAGAAAAACTTTTTACAAAAGGAATAATGGAATGTATATCCGGCATTTTAACTGACGGAAAGAAGACGGCAATGTTTCATTTGGGAACACGCGGAAAAGAAGCTGCTGAACACGATAAAGTTAAACCATTTGATATAAATAATATAGAATCGGTTTTATTATCTAAAGTAAATCTTAAAAATGAAAATCTTCACGGTTTTATATTGGGAGCTTGGGACCGTAACAGAAAATGTTTAAAAGAGATAAAGGGATTATACGAAAAATATAAAATACCATATTCTATCATTGCAGACAGAAAAGATCTTCACGTTTACGGAAGGTATTCGCTATATTACGATACAAGAAGAGATTCTCTTTATATAACAAATTCTCTTCTTGACACCAGAAGTTTTGACCATAAATTTAAAGATAAAAATGAAATAGAAATAATCGGAAACAATGTAGAATACAATACATACGAAAAAAATAGGGATGTACATGGTATTAGCTACACAACAGTTCGTAAAAATACTGACGTACCGACATTTTTTAAAAATCAGTTCAAAGAAGTGTCTTTGTGTAAATTTGATACATGGGGATAAAAGTATAGACTGTATTCAAACACTTAAATAAGAAAACACATATTGTAGCGTGGAGTCAGCAATGGAACTTTTTGAAGAAAATGTAAAAATAAGATATTCGGAGATGGATTGTGATTTGGTTTTAAAACCTGCTGCCATGCTTCAATTTTTGCAAGATTTGGCAAGTGATAATGCAGAAAATTTAGGATTTGGTTATTCTTATATTGTAAAAAATAATTTAGCTTGGTTTCTTTTAAAATATCGTATTGAATTTAATGAATATCCGGAAGGGCTTTATGATTTAACAATAAAAACAGAGCCCAGAGGGTATAATAAAATTTTTGCATTCAGGGATTTTTACATTTATTCAAAAGATAAGTGCATAGGAAAAGCCGCCAGCACTTGGGCGTTGGTTGATTTAGAAACAAAAACAATGGCAAATGCATCAGAAGTTTTGGCAGACAATCCTTATATGGTTCAGCATGAGAAACGTGAAGGAGATTTGTTATATGGTAAAATAAAAATTCCTGAAACGTTTGACAGTGAAAAGATATATAATATAAGATATGATGATTTAGATGTTAATAAACATGTTAACAATGCAAACTATATAGTTTGGGCACTTGAACCTTTAGATTTTAACTTTAGAAGAACTCACAGAATAAAAATTTTGGATATGGTATTCAAGAAAGAAATAACTTATGGTTGTTCTGTGACATCAAAAGTAAAAGTAGATGCAAATACCACAACACATATCCTAATAAATTCTCAAACAGGTGATGAGCTGTGTTTAGTAAATGCAGAGTGGACAGAAATATAAAATTTACTTACTGGAAGATAAATCTTGTTTCATGTAGAATTGGTTTAAGTTTTGAGTAAGATAAGGAGTAAATAATGAAAGATGTCAGAAAAATAAGTGATGATATTACGTATGTAGGTGTATCAGACAGAAAACTTGCTCTTTTTGAGAGTGCATATCCGATACCGGAAGGAATTTCATATAATTCATATTTTGTTAATGATGAAAAAACTGTTCTTTTTGATACGGTAGACAAAGCTTGTTCTTTGCAGTTTTTGGAAAATATAGAATATGTTTTAGGCAGTAAAGAACTTGATTACATTGTAGTTTTACACATGGAACCGGACCACTGCGCTTTATTGAGTGATATTGTAAAAATGTACCCTAACGTAAAAATAGTTTGTACCGCAAAAACAGTTGCTTTAATCAAACAGTTTTTCAATTTTGATACCGAATCCAGAACTATTGTGATGAAAGACGGTGATACATTGAATACCGGAGTTCATGAATTCGTATTTTATACAGCGCCAATGGTTCATTGGCCCGAAGTAATGGTTGCTTATGACAAAAAAGATAAAACATTATATTCAGCAGATGCATTTGGTTCTTTTAAACCAATAAACGGAATTTTAGATGATACTTATTTGGATTTTGAAAATGAATATTTAGATGAAGCCAGAAGATACTATACGAATATTGTAGGTAAATACGGACCACAGGTACAAATGCTTCTGAAAAAAGTTTCCGGATTTGATATTAACGCAATATATCCGTTGCATGGATTAATTATAAAAAATAATATATCTAAATTTATAGATAAATACGATAAATGGTCGCGTTATGAATCGGAAGAAAAAAATGTATTAATTGCATATTCTTCCGTATACGGAGGAACTGAAAATGCCGTAAATATACTTGCAGGCAAACTCGCAGATAAAGGGGCAAAAAAAATAAAAATGTATAACGTTTCACATACGCACCATTCTTATGTCCTTGCAGATGCTTTCAAATATTCACACATTGTCTTTGCAACAACAACTTATAATAACGGAATTTTTGAGTCAATGGAGCAACTTTTGCATAATATATCAGCTCATAATCTTCAAAACAAAAAAGTTGTTTTAATCCAAAACGGATCGTGGGCTCCTACATGCGGAAACGCAATGAAAACAATACTGCAAGGATTGAAAGGTGTGGAAATTCTTGATGAATCATTATGCATTCATTCCAGTTTAAAAGAAGAACAAATGGCGGATTTAGAAAGAATTTCCGATAGTATAATAAAAAGTATAAATGAATAAAAAAAGAAAGGAGATATTTTATGAAAAAATATGTATGCTCAGTATGCGGTTACGTTTACGATCCTGAAAAAGGTGATCCGGATAACGGTATCGCTCCGGGAACTGCATTTGAAGATTTGCCGGAAGATTGGGCTTGTCCGCTTTGTGCAGTAGGAAAGGATATGTTCCAGGAACAAGCATAATTGTAAAAGGTATAAATTCAATCAAATTTTTTTACTTAGCAGCAGATTTAAATCAGCTGCTATTTTTTATTGTTGTACAAGCTTATTGAACGCAGGGCGGCTGGAATTGTTACAAATTGTAAATATTTTTATAAAAAAGCTAAAGTTTTACAAAAAAATGCCGATACATATATTAAGGAAAACAGTTATTAGGAAAGGATACAGTAGTATATGCTAAAAAAGATTACAACCCCATCAAATAACATATTCTGTGGTGTTGAATTTATATTAAGAGGGGCTAAAAAACGACGAGCGATGGCGGTAGCAAATGCGGTGGCAATAAACTCCGAAACCGGTATCCAGTCAAAACTACAGGCGGTCAAATAAGGAGATTTTAAAGAGTTTCCTGTCCGTCAATGAAGTGAGAGTATAAAAAAACAGCGGTTTTTTAAATCGCTGTTTTATTGTTTGTTGTAGCAAAAAAAATATTTAGAAGTTTTATTTATTGTATGCAAAATATATCTTTTAAATCAAAAATAAGAGCGGTTGATTCGGATACATTTTATCTTCTTACAAAGAAGATAGGAGAAAAAAATTTTGTCAAATATCCTTGGACAATAAAAGAGAGCGTATTATCCGAAAAAGCGTATACAAAAAATGTTTTTGATTGTACAACGTGCGGAATAACTGACGGAGAAAAAGTATTATTTATGCATCTTTGTCCTACAAGACATGAAAATAAAAATTTCAATATAATATCCGAGTTTATAGAATCAAGTATAAAAAATTTAAATTCTAAATTCGGTTTACAAGGATTTATTTTGGGCGGTCAAAAAACTAAAGATAAATTGAGCGAAAATCTGTTAAATAATATTATTTCTTTTTTAAATAAACACAACATTCCTTTGTCAATCTTTAAATTCGGTGATGGTTTATTTCATACAGCTTATTTTGCGGATAAAGACGAATGGCTGATTGCGAGCAATCAAATTACTTCTAAAATGACACAAGAAAACTCCGGAGAGGATATTTTAAAAAAAATGTTTTCAGAGGTAAAAATTTCTGAATATGATGAATTAGCATAAAATTTTTCAACTTAAATAAAAATTCCTTCATTTAAATGATGATATATTGTTATGTCATGTTGTAAAGTGTAAAAAGTACGTATGTACTCTTGGGTAAGAGGTAGGTAAATTGAAAAAATTCAGGTTTCGCATGCAAGTTGTACTTGATTTGCGAGAAAAAGAACTTGAAGAACGTCAAATGGAAATGGCTAAAATTTTAGCTGTTTTAAATGAACAAAAAGAAAAATTACAAAGTATAATATCAGCCCAAGAAAACAATAAAGTAAAATTAGAAGCTTTATGCACATCGGATGACCTTATAATACAACAGGTTGAATCTCATAGAGATTACGGAATGAAGCTTATAACAGATGCTAAAAATCAGGAACGAATAATATCAAACACTGAGTTCATTCTAAAAAAGAAACAGGAAGAAGTATTAGAGGCACATCAAAAGGTGGAAGTATTAAAAAAACTGAAAGACAAGCAAGAAAAAGAATATTACAAAGAATTTTTGCAAGCGGAAGTAAAAGAAATTGATGATATAACATCAGCAAGACACAGGTTTAGATAAAATGACACAAGCACTTTTAAACAATCTGAATATCAATAAAAATAACAACTTTTATAAAAATGATAAAGTTGAAAATACTGATGCAAATAACTTTGAAATCGTTCTTAATGAAAAAACAAATAATACTATTGCTGATGATGAAACTTTAACAAATAACGATACCAATAATGAATTTAGCACTTTAATTCAAGAAACTGTAATAGAAGCTGAGGCTGAAACAATAGTTGATAATATTTCTGAAGACGGGGTATGTGAAGAAGTAACGGAAAATATTCAGGAAAATAATGAAAATACAACAGATACCGATATCACAAATGAGGACCCGACTATGCAAACAAACAAAACCCCTTTAGAAAGTTCTGCGTCACTTATTTATTTGCACGCACAAGTTACAACAAACAAATCAAATTTAACTACTACAGATTCTGAAAATTCAATATTAAAAACGGACAATTTTACAAAAGAAACCAATGATTTTCATAATATAACCCGCTCTGATAAATTATTGGAAAACACACCGCAAAAAACTATTAATTTATGTTTGAATGATGAACAAGCTGAAGTACAGTCAACAGATAAAAACAGATATTTGGACACTAAAATTTTAAAATCTTTAAATATAGAATCAATAAAAGCTTCTTCACAACAAAGCGGTTCAACTTCTGATAATTATATGAAAAACGAAACTCCGCAAGAACAAGCTATAAAAATAATGATTCAATCTGAGGGAAATAATGAAGAAAACATTGTTATTTCCGATATTTCAGCACTTAAAAACGAAACCGCCCCAAATCAAACACAAAATCTGCAAATAAAAACGAATTCTTTAAATAATATAAGCAGTGAAAAAATTATAGAACAAATAACAAAACAATTAAATAATGTACAAACAGGATCAAAAGTTAATATAATACTAAATCCGGCTGCAATGGGAAGAATTCACCTTCATCTTTTTAATTCAAAAGAAGGACTAACAGCACAATTTACTGTTACTACGCAAGAAACAAGAGATTTATTAATGAGAGGTTTGGACGGATTAAAAGAGAGTATGTTGACACAAGGAATTAATGTAGAAAATATTTCCGTCAAATATGAAAATCCCGAAGAAAGTGATTATAACGATGATTGGACTGAACAAGGACAATCCGGATATAAAAATAAAGAGCAGCAAACAAAAAAAGAAAAAGAAGAAAAACCATTTGAACAAATGATGTCAGAAGCAGAAAAAAATGATAAAGTTTAAATAAGGGGAAAGAGGAATTATAAAACCTCAAAAATGGAGAGAAGGTAAAAATGTCATCAGTAACGAGTCAAATAACCGCAATGAGAAACGAAACAGCAATTGCGCAGTCGCATCAAGAGCGCACAACGGGTATGAAAAATGACAGTAATATGTTTTTAACATTAATGTTAAAACAGTTGGAAAATCAAGACCCGACAGAACCTACAGATAATACTGAATGGTTATCTCAGTTGGCACAATATTCTTCACTTGAACAAATGAGCCAAATGAACAGCGGACTTGAAAATTGTGCTAAATACATAAATGCTATGTATGAAGATATGACTCTAAATTCAGAAATAACACAAACACTTTCTATGATAGGAAAAGATGTAACATTAAAAATACCAAATAAAGATGACCCGAAAAATCCGAATATTATAAACGGAGAAGTTACAGAAGCAAGCTTTGAAAGCGGAAGCGGTCAAATTAAAGTCAACGGTGAGTATTATTCAATAGAAAATGTTGTTTCAATAAGAGAAAAATAAATAAATTAACCGGATAAAGAGGAGATTATACAGATGTCACAAGCATTACACACATCAAGTACAGGTATAAATGCAGGTCAATCACAAATTAATGTTATTGCACATAATGTTGCAAACATTAATACAGTAGCTTTTAAAAGTGCAAATATGACCTTTGAAACTTTATATTCACGTAATTTGTCATACGGAAGTGCTGCAACAAAAGACGGCGGTGGTACAAATCCGAAGCAAATAGGTTTAGGTGTAAAAGTAGGCGGTATTACAAGAAACTTTACAAACGGTACATTTGTTTCTACCGGAAGAGATTTGGATACAATGATTTCAGGTAACGGTTTTTACGTTGTACAAGATGCAGACGGTGCGCAATATTTTACAAGAGACGGAATTTTTTCTGTAGATTCGGCAGGTAACCTTGTCACTCAAAACGGTTTTAAAGTAGTAGGTGCTAAATCTATATATTCAAATGCCGGCTCTGATAAAACCGTTACAATTCCAAAAAATATGCTTGCAAAAATTACCGGTGATTCTGCTATATCAACAGTGCAACTAAAAAATCTTAATAATGCAAGTATAACAAAAGGAACAGTTACTGCTGTTGTTACAAATAAAACAACAGGAGCTGTTGCAAATGTTCCTGTTACAATACCTGACGGTGACTCTACAATAGGAACCGTCGTAGGGAATTTTAATTCAGCATTAGGTTCATACGGTATTTCATTTAATGCTTCTAACGGAACTATATCATATACTGATGACGGTGATTATAAATTATCATTCAGTTCAGACGGAACAACAAGTAATTTTCTTGCTGAAACAGGTCTAACACTTAATAAAACCTCTTACATATTGAATGAAACAGTAGAACTTCAAGATATGGTTAACTATAATGATAAAAATGCTATTTCTTTAAGTGATACAGCAATTGATGAAAACGGTATATTAATAGCTACATATAGTGACGGCTCTATTCTTACTCAATTTGTAGATGAATCTGAAGCAATACAATGGAAGTATACAACTCCTGAAGGCGTTGCAATAACAGGTTCAGATGTTACAGCAACAGGTTCGTCAATTGCAAACTCTAATTTTGCATTAGAATTAGCAACTATGGTAAACGAAGAAGGTTTGGTAGCCCTAAACAATAACATGTGGAAATGGGGTCCTGACGTTGGTGAAATATATTATGGTATGGCAGGAGAAATGTCTTTCGGTTCAATAGAATCCGGAGGATATGAAGAATCCAATGTAGATATAGCAATGGAATTATCAAATATGATATCTGCACAAAGAATGATACAGATGAATTCACGCGTATTTTCAACTGCAAGTGAAGTAATGCAGCAACTTGCATACTTAGGACAATAGGCGATTATTTGGCAGTGAATAATGAGTAGTAAATAAAGTCGCAGGGTGCAATGAATTGCACCCTGCGACTTTATTCTATTAATTGCTCAATTGCCTGTTTATTCGGTTATTACTTACATTTAAGAACGCAATTAAGCTGCTTATACCTGTTTTCCTCTCAATTGTCCGCAAGCAGCGTCAATATCAGCACCCCTTTCCAGCCTTACGGTAACTTTTTTGCCTGAATGTTCAAGTAAATACTTAAACTTCATAATATCAGCATTATTTGGTTTTTTATAATCGTTTTCTATTACGGAATTATATGGAATTAAGTTTATATTGCATTTTATATCTTTTAAAAAACCTGCAAGTTCTTTTGCAACCGGAACAGTATCATTAAATCCGTGTATAAGAATGTATTCTATTGTTATCCTTCTGCCTGTTTTTTGAACATATTCTGTTAGCGCCGATTTAAGTTCGTTTATGGGGTATTTGTTTTCAATAGGCATGATTTGTTTTCTAAGCTCATGATTAGATGCATGTAAAGAAATTGCAAGCGTGGATTGAAGTTCTAAGGAAGCCAATTTTTTTATACCCGGAATAATTCCGCTTGTGGAAATAGTTATTCTTCTTGCTCCGATTTGAAGCTCATTATTAAATATTTCTATTGCTTTTAGTACATTGTCTAAATTTAGCAGCGGCTCACCTTGTCCCATAAAAACAACATTTGTTACTTTTAATCCGGTATCTCTTTGAATCGCCAAAACTTGTTCTACTATCTCTTTATAATTCAAGTTTCTCTTAAAACCGCCTTTGCCTGTTGCGCAGAATGAACAATTAACGGCGCAACCCACTTGAGAACTAACGCAAGCCGTAAGATTTGCTCGATTATCAAAACGCATAAGTACCGTTTCAACACAGTCACCGTCGGGGTATTCAAGCAAATACTTTATAGTACTATCTTTGCTCACTTGCTTTACTTTTATTTTTGTATCTGTAACTGCTGCTATTTTTTTTAATTCTTCTCTGAAGTCTTTTGATAAATTTGTCATTTCATCTATATCAGATACAGATTTTGAATAAATCCAATTATGAATTTGTTTTGCACGAAACTTTGTAGCTTTAATTCCTGTTACAAAATCTTCTAATTCGTTAAGCGTCATGCCGGCAAGAATCACGATTATCCTCCTTTAGCCCAACTTTTGTTTATAGAATGCAATAATATCGGTTTTCGCTTTTAAAAGCATGGCTTGATGAGCAACCGCATTTTTCCATTCATTATATGAACACTTAGAAGGAAGCAGCTTTAGCGGATTATGAGGAAAATCTTTACATATATCAGGTCTGTTTTCGTATATTGTGCACAAATTATCATTTCCAAGTTTAGGGCAGTAGTAATAATATATTTTATCATCCTCTACTAATGTATTTAATAGTTCAAAGTATTCAGGATTAACTTTTTTAGCCTCTTCTTCCGATTCATACGGAACAAAAACAGATACAAAATCAGAAGAAAACTTATCACCTCTCATGGCCCTTTGTTTAAGCTGCTCATAGGAATATTCGCTTACTGCCAGCCTGCAGCAAGCCCCGCATTTATTGCACTCATACTCTGACTTTTTATCCATGATTGATTTATATGCTGCCTTTAACTTGTTTCTATAATCTCCGGCTAAATAAGTAAGAGCTTGCATCTGCCAATCTCTGTATTTACAGCCGGCTGCCGGATATGGTGAAAAAATGTCTTTTTTTTCAATATTACAATCTTTTTTATTACACGAAGCACAAGGATTTTCAGGTTTAAATTCGTTTATATCTTTTCTTATACTTTCTGCAGCTTCAATAAATATTTGCTCATAATTATTTTTTAACTTATTGTATTGTCCGCTTAATGAATTATCTTTTAAACTCTCATCATTTTCATTTTTGGAAAACAAGTTTGATGCTTCATTATTATTAAGATTTCCGCTTGAAAAAAAATTACTCATAGTTTAGATAATACCATAAATTACCGGCTTCGGCAATGGAAGCTAAATAATAATGAGTAAAGATTAATAAGGAGGGATTTATGACAATAAAATTACAAATTTACAAATGCAATATTTGTGGAAATATTATACAAATACTGCAAGAAGGTGACGGAAATCTTGTTTGCTGCGGAAAAGAAATGGAGCTTATGGGCATTCAGTATGATACGGACGAATTGGGAGAAAAACATACGCCTAAAACTGAGTTTAAAGATAATAAAAAATATGTAAACGTAATCGGTCACCCAATGACTAAAGAACATTACATACAGTTTATAGAGAGCTACACCAAAGAAAAAGATGAACTTCATTTAAAATTTTTCAAACCGGACGAAGTTCCTGAGATGGAAGTAAAACTTGAAGGAGCAATAAACACGATAGAGTATTGTAATATTCATAATCTTTGGGGTGATAACGTAATGCTTGAAAATGAAAACGGAAATTATTCAATCTGAAAGGAGAATATTATGTTTAGTGAAAAAATAAACGAAATAATGAATGAACAAATTAATAAAGAATTTTATTCCGGATATTTATATCTTTCAATGTCAGCACATTTACATGAACTGGGTTTATTCGGATTTGCATCCTGGACAAGACATCAAGCACAAGAAGAAGTAGAACATGGTTTAAAATTATTGGACTATTTACTGGAAAGAAATAGCTATGTAACATTGAAACAAATTCGCATGCCTGAATACGAATTTAGCGGTGTATCTGCAATTTTCCAAAATATATATGAACACGAACAATGTATAACTTCTTCTGTTATGCAAATTGCAAAACTTGCAGAAGAAGAATGCGACAGACAAACTCTTGCTTTTATAGACTGGTTTATAGAAGAACAAACGGAAGAAGAACAACAGGTAAAGGATATAATTAAACGATTGGAATTGTTCGGAGATGACAAAGTAGCCCTTTATCTTATGGATAAAGAACTCTCTGAAAGAAAAAATTAATATTTACAGAAGGGTTTTAAAAGCAATGCTTTTAAACCCCTTCTTATTTATGATACTTTTCCCCTTTTATTATTTTAAACGCCCTGTATATTTGTTCTGTTAAAATTAATCTTGCAAATTGATGCAGAAATGTCATGCGCGATAAACTAAGTTTAAAATCGGCTCTATTAGTAACAGTTTGCGATAATCCGTGAGAAGAACCTATTACAAATACTATTTCTGATATACCTGTTTTTATTATACTATTTAATTTATCGGCGAATTCTTCTGAAGTAAGCTGTTTCCCTTGAATTTCTAATGTTATGACAAAGCTGTCATCTTTTATAAATGAAAGTATTTTTTCCCCTTCTTCAGAAAGAACTTTTTGAATTGTGTTTTCATCGTGTATCTCAATAGGAGTTATTTCAACTATTTCGTATGAAGTATATGGTGTAAGACGTTTTGTAAATTCGTTTATTCCGTCTTTTAAAAATTTTTCTTTTAATTTTCCCAGTGCCAAAACTTTTATTTTCATATATTTTATTTAAACAAACCAAAAAAAATTTGTAAATAGCAAAAAAAAATTTTTACGTTTTTTATATATTATAAATGACAAAGAAAGGTACTATATGCAAATATTTCCAATATCAAATTTAAATACAAAACAAACTTCTTTCAGAGAAAACAGCAGTATTACAAAAACTTTTTTATACGGATCGCGCCGCAAAACAATAACGCAACCGATAGAAAATTCGGTTAATATTGTAAACGACAAATTTCAAAAAAAAGTAGAAAATTTAGACAATATAATTAAAATTCTTGGTTTTACAAAATATAAACCGGAAGAAGATAAAATAAATTTTTGGTCAAAAACAGGATTTTTCCAAATTAACAAACCGCAAGTAACAGACGATGAGTTTAATACTTACATGGTAAAACAATTTTGTAAAGAAAGTGCTTTCGGAGGAATTCTAAATTATTTAAAATGTGTAAATGATATAAAAAGACAAGATCTCATTAAAAAAGCTTTAGGAATAAAGGGATATGAAACGAACAGCTCAATTCCAGATAATATCAAAGAAGATGCAACAAAAAGAATATCTAAAATCGCTAAATCTAAAGTAGAAGATAAAAAGTTGTTCTTTTTTGGGTCGGAAGCTTTTTACTATGATTTTTACAATAAAAAAATTTACAGTACTAATATGCTGGAAAAAGCATCACAAATAAACAAACCTCATATAAAAACAACTTCATTTATATTTGATAAAAAAGGAAACACAATCGGGTACGAAAACAATGAATATGACGTATTTGCCGGCGGAGTGATGAAAAGAAAAAAATACGTTGAGCAACAAGCCAAAAGTACTTATTTAAAAGATACAGTTGAATATAATAACAACAAAGAATTAGCCGAAGCATTTCGCTTTGGTAATACAAAAATGCCGCATAGATTAAATCCTACCGCAGAAGAAATAATTGAAAAATTAACAACAAAATGCAAAATTTATAATGCGAAAATAAAAGATCTTACTGTTGCAAAATATGTAAAAGACAAAAAAGAAATTATGAGAATATGTTATTTTGATAACAATACC
The DNA here is from genome assembly GCA_905236505.1 of Candidatus Gastranaerophilales bacterium. Taxonomy (GTDB): domain Bacteria; phylum Cyanobacteriota; class Vampirovibrionia; order Gastranaerophilales; family Gastranaerophilaceae; genus CAG-196. Next base: position 3,657 of record CAJOPY010000017.1, on the reverse strand, counting down.
GGAAACTCTTTTGTATTTAATACTGATGGCAAATTCTTATATTTCTTACAATACACAAGAGAGCCTAACGGTGATTTGAAATCTTGTTTACCTCTTTAGTTTCTAATCCACATCAATAGGGCTTCTGTTAATAAGATTAATAGCTTCTCGTGCAGTAAAAGCTATGTCTTCAGGGATTCCTGATATTGTACAGAATTGTCTTAAAACATCAATTACACGTTTGAATGTACGTACAATGTCACCCTCTCCCATTTCTACTTCATCTGTAATAGATTCCCATTCAGAACCGTTTACCCACATTTCAATTAGCGGAGAATAAAAACCGTTAATATACATCGGATCCTCAACATCATGGTTTTTTTGTTTTTTATCCAATGCTCGCTTAATATCTTTTATTTTGTTAAGACGTTTTCTTACATTTGGAGAAAACGGAAGTCTTGTAAATAAATCTGCTCTCATATCTTCAGTTGTTACTGCACAAATTACAGAGGCTAGCTCAGCAGGTGTAAGATTTTCCAATACACCTGAAAAAACAATCAGCGCAAGAAATAATTCATTTTCAGAACGCAATTGTGATATTATCACACCCTGTTCATTCGGATAATCATCTTTTAAATATCCGCATTCTTCCAAAACTGCCCGATGTGATAAAAACCTGTTCCAAAAAATATCTTTTTGTTTTTCTATTTCACGAGATAATTGTTTTTGTTTTGAACTATATCTGTTTAAAAGTTCTATATTTTTCATGTGCTTCTTAAATAATTTGCAGGTATCACACTCATATCCGTGCATTTTTTCAAGCATAATTTTATTTTGTCTGCCAAATTCCTGTGCTTCGGTAGTTAGCGGTCTGTTTTTCTTTTTTTCCTGTTTTTGAATTGTTTTGAATGTTCTTCTGTTTTGAACATAGATTTCTCTTATTTTGTTATAATCAAGTAAATCTTGATTAGTACGTTTACAATAACAAACAAAAGAGTTTATTTCATCAATCTTTTCTTGAATTTCCGCTTGCTGTTTTATTAAAGGCTCAACTCGCGAATTAGATGAAAAATATCCGAAACTCTTAAGCACAAGTTCTTTTGCTTCTTCTAAAGTAAATCTTTGAAGAAGATTTAAAACCATAGAATAACTTGGCGAAAATTTACTTTCTAAAGGATTTGCATCGCTTAATACCAATTCCGCAACTTCTTCAGGAGATTGAAATGCTGTTCCCACAATTGTAACATATCCGATTTCGTCCATACCTCTTCTTCCGGCTCTTCCTGACATTTGTAGGAATTCACTTGGAGTGAGAGTTCGGTGTCCGTTGTCGGTTCTTTTGCTAATTGAACTTATTACAGTAGAGCGAGCAGGCATGTTTATTCCTGCGGCAAGAGTTTCTGTTGCAAAAACAACTTTTATTAACCCTTTTTGAAAAAGCTTTTCTACAAGAATTTTCCAGCCCGGAAGCAATCCTGCATGGTGAGATGCAACACCCAATAATAAATAATCAATATGTTTGTTTTTATACAAATATGGATTTTCCGCTATATAATCATCTATAATTCTTTGAATTTCAGCCTTTTCTTCCGGTGTAACAAGACATAAATCAGCACATTTTTCCATTTGTTCATCGCATTTTTTTCTGGAAAAAGTAAAATATATAGCAGGAAGCATGTTTTTTTCGTGAAGTACGCGAACAACATCCTTAACTGTATTACGCTTGGATACGGGCTTCCCTCTGTGAAATTGTTTTTTTTCAGGTTTTATTTTATTATTTAATGCTCCGCTCGGAGTAAGAAGCGGTAAAATAGTATCCGGTTTGGAAGAATCAAAGTAATAAAAACGAAGAGGAACCGGACGAAAATCCGTATTAACAAGTTTTGTTTTTGAATGAACAGTATTTATCCAATCTGTTAATTTGTCAGCATTGGCAACTGTTGCCGAAAGAGCAATAATTTGTACATTTGTAGGGCAATATATAATACTTTCTTCCCAAACTGTACCTCTCTGTTCATCATTCATATAATGTACTTCGTCCAAAATTACATATCTGACGTCTTTCATATTATCGGATACCGAACCGAAGTTCGTACCGTACAGCATATTACGAAAAACTTCTGTTGTCATTACTACAATTTGCGCATCACGATGAAAAGAAGTATCTCCTGTTAGCAATCCTACTTTATCAGAACCATATTGTTCGGAAAAATCACTGAATTTTTGATTTGATAAAGCTTTAAGAGGTGTTGTGTAAAAAACTCTTTTTCCGTCTTTTAGAGCACAATGTATCGCATGCTGCGCAATAACAGTTTTTCCGGCTCCTGTTGGCGCGCAAACAACAACACTATTTCCTTCACTTATATAATTACACGCTTCTTTTTGAAAATCATCCAGCTCAAACGGGAATTCGTACATATAAAACCTCTTTCTGAGTTTATTATAACATAAAATGATTTGCTGTTTTTATTGAAGTATACTCTGTTGCCTTATTCATAAAAAAAAATGATGTAACAAAATATAAATTGTGTTACATCTTACATTTTGTATAACGGCATATTTTTTTAAAACTTTAATTTTTTTACAGTAATCGTTACAAAACTTAACACTATAAAATAAAATTTTTTAGCTCTGACTCAATCATATCTTGTGTTATACCGATATATCTTTTTGTAACATCAGATGAAGAATGGTTTAGTATATTTTGCAGCATTACAATATCTTTTGTCTTTTTATAAAAATGGTATCCGAATGTTTTGCGAAGTGTATGAGTTCCGATTTTTTCGTCAATACCGATTTTAGAACAAGCATTGTGCAGTATTCTGTACGCTTGAATTCTTGTAATTGGTTTTGCTGAACCGGCTCCGTTAAAGATAAAATCTTGTGGTTTCTTATCTTTTATGCCGATTTTCAGTAAATTTTTAAAGGCACTTGTTATAGGAATTTTTTTGTATTTTTTTGTCTTTTTTTCTTTTAATTCAATAAATTCAAAATTAATAATGTTATTTACTTTTAAACTCAAAATGTCAGATATTCTAAGCCCTGTATTAATTCCCAAAGTAAATAAAAGCAAGTTTCTTGTGTTTGTTTTTGTAAAATATTCTTTTAACTGAGCTATTTTTTTTGTATCTCTTATTGGTTCAACATAATTCATATCTTTAATCCTTTTTTATGTAACACAATTTATATTTTGTTACCTTATCGGTGCAAAATACATAACGTTAGAAAGGACGTGAAATATGGCTAACATTCCCAAAAATGTATCCGAAAAAGTTTTTAATGCTGTAGAACGTATTAAGCAAATGGCAGGTGATGTAAAGAAGATTGATAACAATGCCGAATATGATGCTTTAGCAAAACTTTTGTCAGGTACAACCGGTGACGGAAACAGAGAATATATTCAAGGTTTAATGGTAGAATATGAAAATAATTTTCCTTCTACTGAAAAATACAAAGAACAAAAAGCACAAGAAGCTATGATGAAAGGGTTATCAAAACAGGGTAAGAAAACAATAGACGATTGTTTGAAAAAATTTGATAATACAAAAAACCTTTGGAGAGGTCGTCCGACATACGCAGACACAGATACATCAGAAGAGGCAATAGCTCTTAAAACACTTTATTTAAAGAAAAACTCAGGACTTTCTGCCGATGAAAGAAAATATTTAGCACAAGAGA
>CAJOPY010000016.1 GCA_905236505.1 Candidatus Gastranaerophilales bacterium | reverse complement strand
TGAATTCACGAAGCATACGGTCAACGATGATTTCTAAGTGAAGTTCACCCATACCGGAGATGATTGTTTGACCTGTTTCAGTATCTGATTTAACCCTAAACGATGGATCTTCTTCAGCAAGTTTTTGTAGCGCTATACCCATTTTATCTTGGTCTGCTTTTGTCTTAGGTTCAATTGCTACAGAAATAACCGGTTCAGGGAAGTTGATTTTTTCTAAGATGATAGGAGCTTTTTCATCGCAAAGCGTATCACCTGTCGTTGTGTCTTTTAAACCTACTGCTGCACAAATATCACCTGCGTATACTTCGTTTTCTTCAAGTCTTTGGTCAGCATACATTCTTACAAGTCTTGAAATACGTTCTTTTTTACCGTTTGATGCGTTAAGAACATAAGAACCTGAAGTAATAATACCGGAATATATTCTCATAAATGTTAAACGACCTACGAACGGGTCTGTCATAACTTTGAATGCTAATGCTGAAAAAGGTTCAGAGTCAGATGAATGTCTTTCTGTTTTTGTTCCGTCTTCAAGTTCACCTTCAATAGCTTTTACATCAACCGGTGACGGCATGTAGTAAACAACGTTGTCTAATAATAATTGAACACCTTTGTTCTTGAATGCAGTACCGCAGCATACAGGAACAATTTTGTTGTTACATACAGCTTTTCTTAGACCTGCTCTTAATTCATCAATAGTGATTGAATCAGGATCTTCAAAGAATTTTTCCATCAAAGTATCGTCTTCACCTGCAATAGCTTCAACCATTGCATCTCTGTATTCTTTTGCTTTAGCTTGAAGGTCTGCAGGAATTTCTTCTTCTCTTATATCTGTACCTAAGTCATTTGTGTATATTTCAGCTTTCATTGTCATTAAATCAATTAAGCCGGTAAATTTATCTTCTGCACCGATAGGTAATTGAATAGGAACAGCATTTCCGCCCAATCTGTTTTTGATTTGATCAACTACGCGGTAGAAATCAGCGCCTGTTCTGTCCATTTTGTTAACAAATACCATACGAGGTACTTCATATCTGTTTGCTTGACGCCAAACAGTTTCTGATTGTGATTGAACACCGCCTACTGCACAGAATACAGCAATAACACCGTCTAATACACGAAGTGAACGTTCAACTTCTATTGTAAAGTCAACGTGACCCGGTGTGTCAATGATGTTAATTTGGTGTCCTTTCCATTCAGCTGTAACAGCTGCTGATTGAATTGTAATACCTCTTTCTCTTTCTTGTTCCATAAAGTCTGTAACAGCAGCTCCGTCATGAACTTCGCCTAATTTATGCGTTTTTCCTGTATAGAACAAAATACGTTCAGTTGTAGTGGTTTTACCTGCGTCAATGTGAGCGGCAATACCAATATTTCTGATTTTTTCTAAGGGAGTTTTTCTAGCCATTGTTCTTTCCTTCTATATTACTGTGGCGGAGGGTATTTTATACGCTCGCACCCTACTACTTTTATACTGATTACCAGTTTATAACAATTTTGACATGAACAGGTGTAAAAGTAAAGTTTTTGGAGAAATTGTATTTTTTATAAACAATTAAAATAAAACAAAGGCTGTCCAAAAAAACGGACAACCTCTAACAAATTCTATTTTCAACAAATATTATCCGATGGCAGAATTTGCTGAATTCTTTTTATCTTCCCATATATCAACTAAAGTTGAACAGAAGAATATACTTGAATATGTTCCGATTAAAATACCTAAAATCATTGCAAGTACAAAATCTTTTGTTGTTACTCCGCCCAGAAAATAAAGTGCAAGCAATGTTATCAACGTTGTAACAGAAGTATTGATACTTCTTTTAAGTGTTTGGTTTATACTTGAATTCACAATCTCGCCAAATGACATTTTTTTGCCGTAATATTTAAGATTTTCTCTCACTCTGTCAAATACAACAATTGTATCGTGAACAGAAAAACCAATAACTGTAAGAACTGCGGTTACAAATAAAGCATCAACCTGAACGTTAAAGAACAGTCCTAAAATTGAAAATACACCTATGACAAACAGTGAATCGTGAACCAATCCCAAAATTGCAGCAAGGGCATAATCAAACTGAAACTGGAATGTTAAGTATGCAATAATACCCAATAATGCCAATGAAAGAGCTATTAAAGAATTTTTAAATAATTCTTTACCCAAAGTCGGGCCTACAGATGTAACTTGAACAAGTTCAGGTTCCGTAAAATTCTTGCTTACAATAGATGTGATTTTGTCTTGGTCAGCTGATTTTTCGTCTATAAATTTTGTTCTTATTGAAAGAATTGATGTTAAATCTGATTCTTGTTGTGCGTTAACATGAATAACTTGTAAATAAGGATTTTCAATCCCGCCTTTTTCCAAATTTGTTCTTACTGAAGAAAGTTTGTCATTTGTAATTTCTTCTTTAACACCATATTGCAGTGTTGTTCCGCCTGTATAATCTATACCTACTTTTAACGGAGCATGTGTCGGATAAACTATTGATGAATAAATCATTGCAATTATTCCGGGAGTTAAAAGTATTGCTGACAGCGCCAAACATAAAAATCTGTATTTTACTATATCTAATTTCAATTTCATATTTTTTTCCTCTATTTTGTGAGCAAACTATCGCTCTATAACTAATTTATACTTAATCAAGTATTCCGAATTTAGCTTTTTCACGTTTTGTTTCAACCGCTTGATATTCAGAATCAATTTCTTCCGGTTTTAACCCGAATAGTGCCGGATTTTTAAGTTTACCGGTTCCGAAACACAAGTGCATAAAGTTTCTTGTAATCGTAATTGCCGAGAACATTGAAACGATAACACCTATTGCAAGAGTAAGCGCAAATCCTTTTACAATACTTGTTCCTAAGCAATACAGAATTGCACAAGTAATAATTGTTGTCATATTAGAATCAAAAATACTTGTAAATGCTCTGTCAAAGCCGGAATTGATAGCCGTAAAGAGTGTTCTTCCGGCTCTTAATTCTTCTTTTGTTCTTTCAAAAATCAAGATATTGGCATCAACTGCCATACCAATTGATAATATAAAACCTGCAATACCTGCAAGAGTAAGTGTTACAGGAACAGCTTTAAATATTGCAAATAAAAACAATCCGTATAAACAAAGTGCAATATCTGCAATAAGTCCCGGAGCTCTGTAATAAAGCACCATAAATATCATTACTAATCCTAAACCTATTACACCGGCAACTTTTGATTTTGCTATACTGTCAGCACCTAAAGTAGGTCCGACCGTATTTTCTTCAATAATTTTTGCCGGAACAGGAAGTGCTCCCGCGTTAAGAAGGTCAACCATTTTGCGTGCTTCTTCTATTGCAAAACCGTTATCCCCTCCGGATATTTGTGCTCTTCCGCCTGTTATAGGTTCTCTTATAACAGGTGCCGATTGTAATTCGTTATTAAAAAATATTGCCATAGGTTGTCCGACAAGTTTTTTTGTTAATTCGGCAAATTTCTTTGTCCCTTCAAGGTTAAACTCTAAGTCTACAACCCACTGACCGCTTTGTGCATTAGAGCTTAAATTTGCTCTTGTTAAATCTTTTCCTGTTAAACCGGTCGCTTCCCACTCGGTTTCTCCGTTTTTCGTAACAGGTTTTCTAAAGTCTAATTCTGCCGTTTCACCTAAATATGCTTTTGCTTGATTTAAATCCGAAACATTCGGGATTTCAACAACAAGTCTTTTTTCGCCTGCTCTTTGTACAACTGTTTCTGATACACCGAGTTTGTTAACTCTGTTTTCAATTGCAAATTGCAAACTTGACATCATATCCGGCGTAACTTGAACATTTCCGGACGGTTGAGCTTCAAGCACAAGTCTTGAACCTCCGACTAAATCCAAGCCCAGCTTTGTAGGTTTTTTGTATATTACTGCAACTGATGTGATAGCAAGTATAACAATCACCCAAAAAAGAATCAGTTTATTCTTCATCTTTACTACTCCTTATATATTTTCTGAATTTATTTTTGTTATATCTATTTTATTATAATTCAAATATAAAAATAAATCTTACCCTATAAGATTATTTTGAAGAAATATCAGTATAAAAAGCTAAAAGCGATGTAATAATTTATTTAGATATCTTTAGAAAATAAAGTATCTTTCTGCAAGATATTTTGAAATTATGAATTTTTTTGCTTTGTAAATAATTGTAAATTATCAGGCAAAATTTTCTGTTTTTGATTTTTATACTATAGCGAAAGGAAATCAGTTTATGAGAATATCTGATAATAGTATTAATTTTGGTGCTACAAAAATCATGTCGGCAACAAAGATTGCAAAAAAATGCGAAAAATATGAAAAATATGAGGTATATAAATTATCAAAAGAAGATGTCCCATTTGTTAAAACGATAGCTTCTTTTATGAATCAAAACGAACAAAAATTGAGCGAGTTTCATAAGCAGTTTTTGGCAAAATTAAACCATTTTGTAAAAAAACAACATGAATATAATCCGTCATTACCTCTGGGACACGATTCCGTATATTTGTGCATAAAAAATGATGAACAAATTACAGGTTTTATGGACATAACAACTCATTCCAAATGGTCAAATAAAGGACACAAGGTAAATAAAATAGTTCCTTTTGATAAAAAGGATATTACAAAAGATAGTTTGTTATACGCTATATTTACGGATAAAAAATTAGCCGGAGATTATATTTCAGATGAAGGCGCAGGGATAAAATTTAGTAACAATACATATTACTACGCAAGAAGGAAAATTGGACAAAGTTGTTCAGGATACAAATTTCATTCTGCAGCTCAAAAACAAAAACACAATCTTTCAGAGGTTTTGGATTTATAAAATACCCCGCAACTTAAGTTATTTTAATCCTGCCAGTTCATAACTGTTATCAATAAATTTACAAATATTATTAAAACTCATAGAACCGTCTAATATTATTGATATCCACGTTTTTTTATTCATGTGATAGCCGGAAAAAATATTGTCTTGTTTGATTAAATTAGGAACTTCTTCAGGTAATGCACGTATATCAAGAACTTCTGCCTTTTCTGTTGTTTCAAAGCCAAGTTTATCTCTTCTGACTGTCAGAATTGCAAGATACCATTTTGAGTTATCTTTTCTCCTTGCAACTGCGTTATCCGGAAATTTTTCCCATAAATATTCCGGTTCATCGCCATATTTTTCTTTTAGATAGTTTATAACTTTGTATGTATATTCGGATTTAAATATAGCATTTTCACAACAATTTTCTGATATGTTTTCTAAAATTTTGAAATATTCTTTTCTTATCTCTCCTACAAAATTGCCTTCAGCGTCTGTAAGATGAAGTGTATATAACTCTCCGCTTTCTTTTTCATACAGCTTTGAGCATAATTCTCCTTTAATGTTTATCTTTATATTTAGTACAAATTCTCCGTTTAAAATATCTGCAGAATAAATATATTCGTTTTTATTTTTTTTAAATCCGAATTTTTTAATCTTTTCAAAATTAAATTTTTTATTTACAAAAAAATCTTCTTTCATAATTAAACTGTTTTTGACTAATGAAATTGTGATATTCTACGCCAATTGTAATCATATACACGGTGGTATAAAAATTCTTTTACATCTTTATCTTCATCGCACCCTTCACGTGAAAACGGTATATCATTAATTAATTTGTCATAAATATCCGTAAAGTTTTTTATCAAAACCCTGTCATCATAATATTTTTCAATCCATTTTCTTGAAAAATTACCTAAATTTGCACGAAGTTCTTTATTTGTAACCAAATCCTCAAGTGCAAATTCCAAGTTATCTATGTTTACATTAACAAAAGGAATGTCATCTGTTTTAAATGTTTTAACAAATGTCATAACACTTCTTCCGTCTAAATATGAAAGTGTCGGTTTTCCGAGTGCAAGCCCTTCAAGTTCTGTAAGATGATAGCTTCCGGTTACGATATCGCCGATTACAATATCAGCATTTTGTTTGATTTTCATAGCTTCTTTAAACGGAATACCCGCAATTGTTTTAAGTTCAAAACCGAGTTTATCTTTAAGTTCACTCAATTTTTCCATAACTTCCGGATATCCTTTTGTTGCCCAGCGTTCAACTTTATAAGAAGTTTTGTTGGAAGCGGAATAAACTACAACAGGTTTTGGATTGTCAGTAGTTACCGGAGAACAATATTTTTCCCATATAGGAATAATATTAGGTACAATAACGCAATCCATAAAACCTCTTTCCGGATAATGAGGAATTACAATTCTCGGAACTTTGTCATTCGGATAAATTTTTTTAAAATCCAAATCGGTTTTTTCAATGTATGATTTATCGGAATGAAAATGCCTTAAAAATTTGCATTCACTTTTAGTTTCTTTCAGAAAATTTATAACAAACGGATTATAAAATTCCAAATCCATAAAATGGTGAAAATGAATTATATCAGCTTTTTTTATTAACTCTCGCGCCAACTTTTTATCGTCTTCACTCTGCCAGCTCAAATCTTCATCATAAATTTGTGTTTCGTTATTTATTTCGGACGGAACAAAATTAAGTAATCTTGCTCTATAATCGGTATATTGATTAATTGCATTAACAATTCTGATAGGAGCTCCCGCAAGAGAAGATTTTGATATATGGAGAACAAATTTTTCTGTCATAATAAATTCCTTAACTTTTTATGACAAAATTGTACTATAAAAAATAAAAACATATAATCTTGAAAAATGCCTTTGTTCTTGATAGTATTTTGGTGTGTGGAGTATTAAAATATATTGTAACAAAATGTAAAAATCATACTCAATCACTAGCAAAAAATAAATTTTACTTGGTTTTGACTAAGTGGGTACCGTGTCGGGGTTCGTATGATTCGTGAAGTAAAAATAACAAATAACAGAATTACTTTCGCAAAACAGGCTAATAAGCCTGAAAAAACCATTGAAGAAAGAGATAAAGAAAAAGAATCCAAAATACTGCCCAATACTATACAAACACGAATAAGAACCCAGTTTGACAGAACAAGCAGTGCAATTACGGAATATCCGGTTAAAGGATTTAAGGGAGATGTAAACTCAGATTTTTATGAATTTTTATCAATGGGCATTGTTCCATACATAGCAGGAAGTGCAATGTTTATAGCAATGTTTAATCTTGTAAATAAACACCTTACTCCGAAAGCTTCGTTAATAGGCAAAAAGATGGGACTTGGTGTACTTCTTTGTATGCTTGGTAAAAATTTAACAGGAGATTTAGTAACCCGTCCTGTTGCAATAGCCACAGGAGTTGATATAGAACAGCCTTATACGAATGTATATACACCTCTTCCGACAGGAACAGGTTCAAATGCCCAAATGTACCCGAAAAGACAACAAAGAAAAATATACGACAGTATTGAATTCTTCCGAAAAGATTTAATATCGGCTGACCCAAAATACGGTAAAGGATATTACGACAGAATTGCGAAAAAAATAGGATTAGGTGAAAATTTAAATGATTCTGTAACAGAAGTTACGCCTATTATTCAAGGAATAGTTTCCGCAACAAAAACAGCTAAAAGTTTATCAACATACGCTTGGGCAGGTGTAGGTGTGGGACTTGCGGCTCAAAATTGCTGGGCGGATTTCTTTAATGCGTTTACAAACAGAGAAAAATACATTTCAAAAACAACCGAAAGCTTTCTTTCAAAAGCCGGCGGAAAGCTTAAAACAGCAGGTAAAAACACTATTGATTTAACAAAAACTTTCGGAAAAACATTCGGAAATGCCTGCAAGACTTATTGGAGCGGTGAAGCAGGTTCTAAAGGTTTTATGAAACATATGGGAAAAGCGTGGTTATTGTTTACTGTAGCGCTCACTGCAGGAACTACGGCAAATGTAATATACAGAGCAAGACACTTAGGCAAACTTGCAAACAAAGACTTAATGGACAGAAATACAGAAAGTACGGTGATATAGATGGCTATAAATTCAATACAACCAAATATAGAAACCGCAAAAAACGGCAAAATATACAGAGGTAAACCTATTAAAACAGAAGGTTTAACCCGTCCTTTGCCGGCTGAAGGTCATCTTGTCCACGACTCACTTCTTTCCATTCCCGAATATTGGATAAAAGATATATCATACGATTTAAAAGCTGTGCGTGACGGTCTTAAGGGAACGGCAAATGACCACCAAGTAGGCAGACTAAACGACGTCGGACTAAAAATGGCCGGAATAGGTATTGCTACATATTTAGCATCACGTACAACAAATGTAAAAGCAAGATTGATGGAGTATTTAGGCTTAGGTGCATTTTTAACATCAATATCCTTGTATCCTAAAATAGCAATTAATGCTCCTGCAAGAGTACGTAATAAATTTGATATCAGCAAGGAATATATTGATGATCAAGGACGAAAAAAATCTGTTTTGCAAGACCCCAATTATATTCCTTTTGATATGTACAGAGGCGAATATCCTGATGAAGATTTGAATGTTATCGGGGACAGAATGGGAATACCAAGGGATATTCAAAACCGAAACGAATTAATAAAAGAACAGATGAGAAAAATCGGTATACAAAATAACACCCTTTGGATGATGACAGCTGGATTTGCAACTCCTGTTATGACCGCTTTAATATGCTGCGGGTTAGAAAAACTTGTTTCACCGGCGCTTTTATCTCTGAGAAATGCAAACTATGATTCAAAAATTGCACGTGCTCTTAAAGAAACGGAAAATATGAGTTCCGACATAAATTCAATTAAGCCGAATTCTTTAAGCAAACAAGCCGAAAAATTATTAACTCAATACAAAGATAAAGAACTTCCGAAAGAAGAATTTGAGAAGCTTGTAAAATTGATTTCATCTGAAACTGATGACAATTTGACACAAGGAATACGCGAAGATTTGACAAAACTGTTTAAAGGCGAAAAAAACGGATTTGTTGTTAATGAAAAAACGACCGAAAAAATTTCCGAAATCATATCTGAAAGTATATCAGGAGAAAATAAACCTGCATTAGAAAAGGTTTTTGGTTCTTCAAAATCAGAAATTGAACAGGCGCTTAAGAATTATTCAGACAAATCAGGGGTTATGTCTTATGAAGGATTACATGATTTTAAATCTGAATTAAAACGTATATTTAAATCAAAAATTGAATCCCAAGCCGGTTATAGCAAAGACGCTTTATATATGGAACAAAACAAGATTTTGGACAACATATCTAAATCAATACAAAAAAATCAATCTTCATTTGTTAGCGAAAACAGTATAAAAAATGTTTCTGATTTTGCAAAAATAATAGGAGATTTTAAATCAAAAGATGGAATTATAGACAAATGCAAACACTTTAAAGTTGAAGAAGATGCAGATTCCGTACTTGCCCGTTATTGGACGAAATACGAGAAAACCATGTTTGAAGTTCTTGATATAAAGTACAAGGACTTAAAACTTATGAAAGAATCCGAAAAATATACAAAAGAAATATTAGAAGATAAATTAAAAGCACTTGCAAAAGACAATTCAAAATACGAAAATGCTGTAAAAAAAGTTACCAAAGTAGTTTCGGATATGGATATCGCATTAAACGGAACTCAAGAAAACGAATCAAAGTTAAAAGATTTAATATCCGCAATAGAAAATAATTACAATAATACGGCAAAACGCTTAAACGCACTTGATAAAAACAAATTTTCCAAAACTATAGATAAACTTGTAAAACAAGATACGGATTCTCTTAAAAATACAATAAAATCAAGAGATGATTTGTTTAATTTACTTGACGGAACAAGAAATTTAACCGGAGCAAAAGAAGGATACGAGTTTGCAAAAGAGTATTCAAAAGGAGTAGGTTCTTCAAAAGCTCTTAAAATATCAAGAATTACAGACAGGTATCAGGGTGTAAGAAATTCGTTTAACCGAATGATACATACTATGGACATATATAAGCGTGAAATACCTGCGGATTCGTATTACAAAGAATTGAATACAATAATAAAAGATACACTTTTGGCAGCTACTCCTGCAGATCATACGATGAAACTTCATACAAACAACAACCCTCAATTATATCGTGATATTATGTGGCGAGGTTGGGGTGATCCCATCCAAGAATCTACCAAAAAAGCTGTTGAAAGAGTTAAAAAGGGTTCTGATGTTAAGTTTTTGGAAAGATTTAATGCTTATTTAAAACGATTTATGGAAGTCATCGGTAATAATGATATAGATTTTACAAAACCCGAGCACAAATTGACAATAGATATGAAAAAATTCAGACAAGAGAAGACTCCGGATTCGCTCACAAGGGTTCAGAAATTCAATTTAGTCGGTCAAAGTCCGGTAGAATTCTTTAAAAATGCGGCAGGAAAAAGATTTGAAAATCAAACTTGGTTAAGAAAAGCCGGAACCATAGGAGCAACAGTACTTGGCATTACGATTCTTGCTCAACTTTGTTTCGGCAGGGTAAAAAATCCTCATAATATAATAAGAAAGCAGGTGGAAAATGATACAACTAAACAGAGTTAATCCGGCTTTCAAAGCGTACAATTATGTAACTCCGACGGTCAACAATAATCATAAATCTGACCAATACGTTAATAATCATGCCGTATCCGAAAAATATTTGGATAACATTGCAATGATAAATGCTCCTGCTGTTAAAAAAGTTAAGAATAATAAGTCAAATAAATTTCAATATAAAAATGATTTGCGTACATTAATAAGAAATAATGAATCCGTAATGCTGGCAATTATACCGAGAGTTTTCACTGCAGTTGACTTAAACGGAGATGACAGAATATCTTTAAAAAGCGGAGAAAAAGTCGGTACGTTTTTAAGCGCAATAACAAGATTGGATGAATTAAAAAATGACGGAATAAATACAATTCATATATTGCCAATTCACCCTTCGGGCAAGAAAAATGCGATGGGAACAGCCGGTTCATTGTACTCTCCTCTCAAATATATAGAAGAAAACGGGGATTTGGCGATTGACCCGATGCTGATAGAAAAAAATGACCCTCGTTCTCCGAATGAGCAGTTTAAAGCTTTCATTGATGAGTGTCACAAACGTAATATCAGAGTGATGTTGGACCTTCCGAGTTGTGCATCGGTAGACTTGTTTGACGCACGTCCCGAATTAATGGCATTCGGCAGAAACGGTGAAGATAAAACTCCGCAGGGTTGGGAAGACATAAGAATGTTTGAGCCATGGGCAGATGAAACTCACAGAGAACTTAATTCGGCATTATATGAAATGCACAGGAAATATGTAGATGCTTGTATTGATTTAGGTATAGACGGCATCAGAGCTGATGTGGCAAGGGCAAAACCGCCGGAATTTTGGGATAAATTGATAAAATATTCCCATACAAAAGATGCAGAGTTTGGCTGGCTTGCCGAAAGTTATACATATGAATGCGCATCTCCGATGATAAATATGCCGTATGACCGACCGGAAGACTTGTTAAAAGCAGGTTTTGATGAGTATTACGGGCAATATCATATTTTTCATGATTGGAGAAGTGCGAAAGAATTTAATAATTACGTAAAAATGAATTTGGATATGTCATACCGTCTTCCGTCGGGAAAATCCGTAATAGGTTCTTTTTTGACGCATGATGATGTTTCGTCTATGCTTCATGGCGGAGAGAACTTTTGTAAAATGACAACAATTTTACAAGCAACGATTCCTATGTGTAATCCTTATTTCGTAGACGGATTTCAAACAGGTGATTATTATGATTATAAATACGCAAACACTCCGGATCCCGAATCAATGACAGACAGAAAGGTGTCTAATGAACACAGATATCATTTAGCGATATTTAATCTTGCAAGAAAGCCGGGAGGAGAAAGTCCTGATATAGAAAGAGTTATGAAGGGAACTCTGAAAATGCGTTCCGAAAACAAAGATATATTTGCGGACAAAAACAGCTATTATATAGAATTAGACAAAGAAGAAGATAAAAATGATCAAATAATAACGTATGCGCGTCACAATAACGGACGAACAGTTATAATTGCTGCAAATAAAAATCCAAACAGAAATGTAACCGGTATTATAAAAATACCGGGATTAAAAAAAGAACAAAAATTGGTTAATATGGTTCCCGAGTATGGTGAAAAGAGTGAATTCCAAGTCAAGGAAAATGAACTCAGATTAAATTTGGCACCTTGTGATGCTTACGTATTTGAAGTTGATACGCCAAATATTGTTAATGACAGAAAAGGGCATGTTTTTAAACAAAAAGCATAACGTTTTAAGGATAATTTTAGGATGATAATATTTCCTTTTGTAAATCATGTTTTTTTATTTAATTATTTGTGATAGAATATTTGGTATATACTGCGGTGGAGTAGATAGTGAATAATCTATCATTCTTATATAAAAATTTAATAGTTTTCGGTCTGGTACTAACTACCCTAAATGTGCCATGCCAGTTTTGTTCTGCTGCAGAAAAAGTAGTTGATAATGAAGAAGATTACATTGAAGAAACTTCATATGATTCAAGCACAGCGTATATTAATGATATTCAAATTTTAGGTTCAAATATTATAAAACCGGATTATATCTTATCCAAAATATCACTTAAAAAAGGTGATTTGTATGACAAAGATGCAATGCAAAAAGATCTTAAAACAATATACAAATTGGGATATTTTACTGAAAAAATGAAAGCTGTTCCCGTTAAAAATTCTAACGGAACAATTTCTCTTAAAATAATTGTGGAAGAAAATATTCCGATAACGGATTTTACAATAGAAGGAAATACTGTTGTCCCCGCTGAAGAGATTATGCAATATTTGCTCCCGCTTAAAGGAAAACCGCAGAATATTACAGCTATCAACCAAGCAATGGAAAAAATAAATCAATGTTATTATGAAAAAGGGTTTATTCTTTCAAAAATTGATTCAATTTATGATGACCCAGACGGTACGCTTAACTTGAGCATAACAGAAGGGAAAATAAATTCTATATCAATTGTAGGAAATGAAAAAACAAAAGATTATGTAGTAAAAAGAAACATAATGACGGAAGCCGGTAATGTTTACAATGAAAATCAAATAAAACAGGATTTGGTCAGATTGTATTCAACTCAGGCATTCAAAGACGTGAACCGCTCAATAGAAGTTTCGCCTGATGATCCGGATAAGTTTGATGTAACAATAGAGCTAAAAGAACAGAGAACCGCATCGGTTTCAGTCGGAGGCGGTGTTGATTCCGCAACCGGTGTATTTGGTTCTGCAGGGCTTTCCGATAATAATTTCAGAGGAAGAAATCAAAGAGTATCACTTACCGGTATGGTAGGTTCCGGTGTTTTGATGAGCGATTCTTCAATCAAAAACAGTATCAATTATCAAGCTGAGATAAGCTTTTTTGAGCCTCATTTCTTAAATTCAGATAACTCGTTAATGAGTAAAATATATTACAGAGATTTGGGAAGCTATCAAATACCTCTTGCAATGGAGCGTCGCATAGGTATAGAAGGAACAATTGCTCACCGATTAAAAGTTAACCGCAGATTATCATCAACATTTACCATAGGCGGTGAGCATATACACCTTGAAGAAGGTGATGCTCTTACTATGTCACGTCTGTATAACGCTCATGGCTTGAATATTGCAAACCGTTCAAAAGAGCTTGAGGGCGGATTTTTCTTAAAACTCGCACCGGGATTATCATATGATTCACGTGATTCAGCAGTAAATCCGAGAAGCGGTGTTGTTGCATCAGCAAGATATGAAGAAGCTTTCGGAATGGATTCTTTCGGAAAGACAAACGGCAGACTCATAGGTATGGCTAAAAAATATGTTCCTATAGCTAAGAAGTCGTCATTAACTTTTACCGGAAGAGGCGGGATGAAAATTCACGGCGAACATATGCCTGAAGTTATGGCATATCGTTTAGGCGGTCCTTATACAATTAGAGGATATAAAGTTAACGGTGTCGGTACAGGTACTTCATTTATAATGGGTTCTGCCGAACTTGCAACTCCTATACCTTTTGTTGACCGATTGAAAGTAAACTTCCTGCAAAACTTAAGACTGACTTTCTGGGTTGATGCAGGTACGATATTTAAACCCACAGTTGCAAGTATTATTTATGACCGACCTGAACACGCAATTACTGCAGGTGTAGGATTAAAGATAAATATGCCGGGTGTTGGTCCTCTCTCTATTGACTACGGTATTCCGCTTACAAATTGCGGACCAAACGGAAAGAAAAACGGATACTTCACATTCGGTGTGGGTGATATGATGTACTAAATTTAAAATAATCTGAAAGGAGCAAATATGAAATTAAATTTAAAAATGGGAATTACAGCTATAGCAATATTGGCAATGACCGGTATAGTAAACGCTTCCGGAGTAGGTTATATTGATTATGCAAGAGTAATTGACAATTATGATTATGCAAAACAAGTTACGAAAGAAGTAGATGCTAAAGGTTTAGAGATGCAGCAGTATTTAGTTGACAAAGAAAAAGAGTATAAATCTTTAGATACACCTCTTAAAAAACAAACTTTTGAAGAAAGAGTTTCTCAAGAGTTCAGAACAAAAGAAAGTGCATATATAGCATTAAAAGAAAAAAGAGAACAAGAAGTTTATAACAAAATAAAAGAGGCTGCAAAAGCTGTTATGGTTGAGCAAAAACTTGATGCTGTTATGGACGCTAGAGGAGTGTTTGTAGGCGGTATTGATATTACTCAAAGCGTAATCTCTAAACTTAAAACAATGAGATAGGCTTTAGTTTTGTATATTAAAACCAAAACAAAAGAAAGAGGCATGGTATGTACAATAAAAAGATGCAATATATAATAAAATCCGTTCCGACAGATGATAAACAAGCTTTGGAAGATTTGTTAAATCAAATGTCGGAAGAAGGTTGGGATTTATATACTATGCACGAAGTTGAATCAGAAACATCTTTTGATTTTAACTGTATTTTTATGCGTCAAAAACAAGACGAGGAGCAAACAGATTTAGATGATATTGTAAACATAACAAGTTTTAAATATCGTATGGAAAAAATGCTTGCTGCTCCGTCTTCGCCTTATGCTTCTTGTAAAGAAATTCAGTTAAAGATTTCCAGTCAAAAAGAACGAATTAAGAAAATAAAATCACAACTTGAAAGCGACCATCTTTCACCTGATGAAAAAAATCAACTTAATACACAAATGTCTGATGAGTTAAGGCAGTTAGATGAACTGAAACAATCTTTAGTAAATGAAATTTCTCCTGATACAATGTATGCAACTATAAAAGAAGAAAAATTTGTTGTAAATTTATCGGAAGAAATTTTGGAAGTTATATCAATGGAAGCAAACGATAATTTGCTTGCGGAAACTGTTAAAATAAGACAAAAATTGGCTGATTCTTTGGGATACGTCATTCCTCATATACATTTTCATAACAGTGATGAGCTTAATCAAAATGAATTCAGTATAAAAATTCACGATATAGAATTGTTCCGTTCGTATGTTTTTCCGGGATATACAGCGTATTACAAAGAGGAGCTTAAAGGGTATAAGATTGAAAGCGATGACATTGTCCTTACCGATGAATTGACAGGAAAAAAGATTATATGGATTCCTCAAGCAAAAGTTAAGGATTTTTGGATTCACGGAATGACTGCATCTCAATATATAGGAAAAGCTATAGAAACAATTGCAGTAGAAGAAGTTTCAGATATTATGGACTACAACGATGTTAATAAATACGTTGAAAAAGTTATGGAAACAAATTCTTTCCTTGTGGATAATATTTTACCGGATTTTATGACTGCATCTGATTTAAAATATCTTTTAACGTGTTTAATCAGAGAACATGTTTCAGTTAAAAATATTGTATACATTTTTGAAAAAATCAATGATTATGCAGGAGAACCCACAAAAGAAGATTTATTAGATAAAGTCAGACTTGCGCTTTCCAAACATATAATCAAAGATTTGGCAAAAGACGGAGAATTAAAGGTTATAGAATTTTCCGACGAAGTTTTGGAAAAGGTAGATTCGTTTTTTAATGAAGACGAAGATGAATCTGTAATAAGAATTGAGGCATCAGACGTGCAAGATATCGGGGATAAAATTTGCAAACTTGCAAAGTCTAAAAAAATAACACACCCTATAATTGTTGTTCCTATGGATATCAGGCATATGGTATTTGTTATACTTTCAGAATTTGTACCAAATCTTACGGTTCTTGCTCACGAAGAACTCGTTTCGGAGTGTGATATAAAGTTCGTCGGAAAAGTATAAAAATGATTAATCAATTTTCAAGAACAGAACTGTTAATAGGAGAAGAAGGAATAAAAAAACTTACTTCTTCTAAAGTTGCGGTGTTCGGAATAGGCGGAGTCGGCGGTTATGCAGTAGAAGCACTTGTGAGAAGCGGTGTCGGAAAAATTGATTTAATTGATAATGATAAAGTAAGTTTGACAAATATTAACCGACAAATAATAGCTACTCATAAGACAATAGGTATGTATAAAACTGATGCTGCCGAAGAAAGAATGAAAGAAATAAATCCGAATGTTGTTGTAACAAAATATAATATATTTTTTACTAAAGAAAATGCGGATATAATTGATTTTACCAAATATGATTATGTGATAGATGCAATAGATACTGTATCCGGAAAATTGGAAATCATAGAGCGTTCAAAAAAGGCAAATGTTCCTGTAATATCTTCAATGGGAGCAGGAAATAAAATGAAACCTTATATGTTTGAAGTTTCAGATATATCCAAAACATCTGTGTGTCCGCTTGCAAAAGTAATCCGTCAAGAATTAAAAAAACGTAAAATAAAAAAAGTTAAAGTTGTTTATTCAAAAGAAATTCCCTTAAAACCGGCACTATCAGAAGAAACTACTCAAAATACAAAAAAACAAATTCCAGGCAGCAATGCCTTTGTTCCTTCTGTTGCGGGATTAATCATAGCAGGCGAAGTTATTTCTGATTTATTGAGCAATACATAGAAAAAATTAGTAATTTAAAATTCCCAAAAATACTAATGCCCGCCTCCATAAAGGAATTGTCTGTTTAGGAGGAAAAAGCTCAAGTTTCTTTGCTTTTATACGAATATCACGCATATTAAGTAAATTTTCTATTGCGTGTTTTCTTTCAAAAGAATTAACTTTATATTTTTTGTCAATTTTTCCTAAATTCGCTTTTGTCCAAATATCAATTTCTTTCATAAAACTTTGGAATTGCGCTTCATTACATTTTTTAGAAAAATTTTTTGCACTATTTATTTCGCCGGATTTATAGGATACATTATTTTGAATAGAATTTATTTTCATTTATCTCCAAACTAATAAAAAAAGAGCCATATTTTTTAATATAGCTCTCTTTTTTTATTTTTTACTGTTATTTTCTTAGAAAATCAGGAATTTGAATATCTACATAAGGCTGAACAGATGGTGCTTTTGGCTGTTGAACATTATTAAATGCTCCGCTAAAAAACTCTGCAGCACTGATTGAACGATTTTCCACTTTTTGTTCAATCGGCATTTGAGATTTTAATTCAAATCCGGTTGCAATTACTGTTATTTGAATTTCACCTTGAATATTATCATCTACAACTGCACCAATAATTACTCTTGCATCATCTAATACAGCATCATTAATAATATTTGTTGCATCTGTAACTTCGTGTAAAGTCATATCCGGACCGCCTGTAATGTTGACAATTACACCGCTTGCTCCGTTTATTGAAGTTTCAAGAAGCTGTGAATTTATTGCAATTTTTGCTGCTTCAATAGCTCTTCCTTCACCGGAACCGCGTCCGATACCCATAAGAGCTGAACCGGATGCAGCCATAACAGATTTAACATCCGCAAAGTCTACGTTGATAAGTCCGGGTATTGTGATTATATCAGATATACCTTGAACACCTCTCATAAGAACTTCGTCAACTACGATAAATGATTCTGTAAGAGATACTCTTCTGTCTACAACATCAAGTAACTTATCGTTAGGAATAACAATCAAAGCATCAACCGATTCTCTTAATTTTTCTAAACCTTGAAGAGCTTGATTTAAACGTCTTTTACCTTCAAAAGAGAACGGCTTTGTAACAACACCGATTGTTAATATACCTAAATCTTTTGCAATTTTAGCAACTATAGGAGCGGCTCCTGTTCCGGTTCCTCCGCCCATACCTGCTGTAACGAATACCATATCAGCGCCTTCAATAGCAGCTGTAATTTCTTGAGTTGCTTCTTCGGCTGCTTTTTCACCAACTTGAGGCTCTCCGCCGGCACCAAGACCGTTTGTAAGTTTTGCGCCAAGCTGAATTCTGTTTTTGCAGGTTGATGTATTTAATATCTGTAAATCAGTATTCATTAACCAAAATTCTACACCTGTTAATCCGTTTTTAATCATTCGGTTAACAGCATTTCCGCCGCCACCGCCTACGCCGATTACTTTAATCTTTGCAGGTCCGTTTGATAACGGCGCCGTATAATCATCAGATGATTGAATGCTCGGAGTTTGATAACTCTCTGCTTGTTGATAGCTTTCAACATCTTTTCTTCCAAAAATATCAGGTCCTAAATTGTCCACGATAATTCCTCTTTTTCAATTTCTATACTATACCACTATAGTAACATACTATTTTAAATAGAATCAAATGTAAAGTTTTATGGTTAAAAATTTTTGCGAAAGTTAATATAAATTTACATTGAAAGAAGGTAACAAAAATTACAATTATGTATTACAGATTTTTGTTCCGGAACTTGTACCTAAGCGCACTGCTCCTGCATTAATCATTTTTTCAGCTGTTTCTCTGTCACGAATTCCGCCGGAAGCTTTTACTTGTAATCCTGCGTCTTTAACGGTTTCGTACATAAGTTTTACATCTTCTTCTTTTGCACCGACACCGTTTTTAACAAAGCCGGTAGAAGTTTTTACAAAATCAGCTTTGCCTATAATACATAGTTCGCAAGCTTTTTTGATTTCATCTTTGGTTAAAAGATCGGTTTCAAGGATAACTTTGAGAGGACGATTTTGACAAGCAAATTTTATTTTTGTAATCTCGTCTGTTATATATTCATAATCCCCTTCTTTTAATTTGCCGTCATTTATTACCATATCTATTTCATCTGCGCCGTTTTTGACTGCATCAATTGTTTCCAATATTTTTATCTCAGTTGTTGATTGCCCGAGAGGAAACCCTATTACCGTAACAACTTTTATATCAGTGCTTTTAAGATATTCTTTTGCAAATTTTACGTTGCACGGATTTATACAAACTCCTAAAAATTTATATTCAATAGCTTCATTAAGCAATTTTATAATCTCTTCTCTTGTTGCATCTTGCTTTAATAAAGTGTGTTCAATATATTTGTTTAATTCCATTTTTCCCTCCTCAACTCTAAAAATTATACCATAAAGGTAAAATGGAAAATTATTTTAAAAAGTGAATAGTGAACAAATGTTTAATATTGAAAGTTTTTATAGATAAAAACCGCGAACGAGTCAGATTATGACGGTTTCTTTTGTTGTGAACGTGGTACAAACAAAAGATTATATGTTTCCATTATTTTTTCTTTTTGTTTATTAACATCTATTATTGTTTTAGATGACGTCGTTTTTAATTCACTTGCGGATATAATACCATCGTCTTCATTATGGTTTGCTTGATAATACAACATTGTTATTATATCTGTTAATTCCAAAACTCCGTCTGTTTTATCATCTATATCATCCGCTCTATTTACGTCTGTTGTGTTTGAATCGTACTTGTTAAAATATTGTAATATTGAAAACAAAGTTTCTTCTTCAGGAGTTGCGTGAATATTTGGCATGAGCTTACCGTCTTTATAATTTTGACAAATTTGTTGAGCTTTTATATAAGCATCACTCCCTTTTAACCTTTCATAGTAAGGAGAACGTTGATCATTATAACTTTCTGCAAGAAGCATTTCTGCTACATCAATATTTCCGTCACCATTTTCGTCATAATATTCAATATACTGTTTTGCGAGCGCTTGGTAGGCTGCATACATTGTTGTGTCGTCAGCACCTTGTTCGTGAATTTTATAGTTTTTGTCCTTTTTTTGATATAAGACTTCGGTTTCAAATTGATGATATTTCCAACCTTGTACATAATTGTGAATTCTTGTTTTAATGTATTCATCTTTGTCTTTTCCTTGAAGGCAGTCAGGATTGTTTTTCAGAAAATCTAATATTGTTGCATATTTTCTTAAAACATCACTTTTAAAAATTGCCGATTTTTTGTTGAAATCTTCTATATTCATTTCTAAGTATTCGCAGATTTTAGATTTAAATTCATTTATTTTTGTTTCTGTTTCCGAACTTTCTTTTGCTTGAACCTCTTCAGTTACAAGATTTTCCTCTACAGAAGTATAACTTTTAGTATTGTTCTCATCTTCCGTCGGTGTTTCTTCTGCCGATACTTCTTCTGCCGGTGCAGTTTGAAGTTCAACCGGTTCTGTTTCCGGTGCGCTTTTGGGTTCAGCTTGCTGTTTTACTTCAGCTTCCTGCTTATGTAAAACATTAGTTTTTACAAAATCAACAATCTTACTCCAGGTATCACTTGTTAAGACGTATATACCTTCGTTTACGACATAATGTCTGCCGTTTTTGATATCGGTATCTTTTTTGTTATCAAATTGTTTTTGATTTGCCTGTGTTTGTTGAGCTTGTTCATTAGCAGTAATAATATCAAATATAGATTGCCACTGATTGGCATCAGATATCTTAATATCTTTATTAAAATGCTCGTCCAAAGCCTTATCTATTGCGTGAGATAAGCCTTTTTTATTTTCAATTGTTAAATTTATACTACTACTCATATATTAATAAAGTATTTCTTTAATCTTCAATTTCACAAAATAAAATAAATTTACATAAGTTAACAAAATTTGAACTTGCGATTTGATATTTGCGGAAATTATGTGTATAATTTATTAAGTGTAAAATTTACAATAAAGGAAATATATATGGCGCTAAATTTTCAAGATTTAATTTTAAATTTGTCACGTTTTTGGTCTGATTACGGTTGTATAATTCAACAGCCTTACGACATTGAAAAAGGGGCTTCCACAATGAATCCCGCAACATTTTTGCGAGCACTCGGACCGGAACCTTGGCAAACTGCAATGGTAGAGCCTTGCAGACGTCCTACTGATGCAAGATACGGAGAAAATCCGAACAGACTCGGACATTATTTTCAATATCAAGTAATACTTAAACCATCTCCGGATAATGCTCAAGAACTTTATCTGAAAAGTCTTGAAGCTATGGGAATTGATTTATCTAAGCATGATGTAAGGTTTGTTGAAGATAACTGGGAATCACCGACTTTAGGTGCAGCAGGTGTAGGCTGGGAAGTTTGGCTTGACGGTATGGAAATAACTCAATTTACATATTTTCAGCAAGTCGGAGGATTGGAAGTTAAACCGGTTGCTTTAGAGATAACATACGGGTTGGAAAGAATTGCCATGTATATTCAAAATAAAGAATCTGTTTTTGATATTATGTGGAATGATACTCTAAAATATGGCGAAATATACCATCAAAATGAAGTAGAACAATCAAAATACAATTTCGAATACTCAGATGCTGAAAGGTTGTTTTCACTTTTTGATGCTTATCAAAAAGAAGTTGACAATTGTGTTAATGCAGAGCTTGTGCTTCCTGCGTATGATTATGTTCTAAAGTGTTCTCACACGTTCAATCTCCTTGATGCGCGCGGTGTAATATCTAAAGACGAGCGAATTAATTTTATTAACAGAGTTCGTACAATGGCTTCCGCAGTTGCAAAACTATATGTTGAACAACGTGAGAAACTCGGATTTCCGCTTTGTAAGTAAATTAAAGGCATTAAGGCACTGAGATACTAAAACACTAAGAATATAAATACAAAATGCAATGGGCATTTTAACGCACTGACAAAATAAAAAATTAACACAACAAAGGTTATTAACGAATAAAACTAAAACTATATTTTTCAGATATATCAAAAACTACAAATAACAGTTTATAACAATTTTTTATTTTCCGCTTTCCATTAAAAAACGAAAGGACGCCGAATGACAATAATAGCAAATCTACTAAAGAGAAAAAATCCTGATGATGCATTAGCAAATGCAGCAAAAGGAGGTTTGGAAAAAACCTTAGGCGTTTGGGATTTAATCATTTTAGGTGTAGGTGCAATTATAGGTTCAGGTATTTTTGCGGTTGTCGGAATTGCGGCTGCAGGTTCTGCTGACGGAACAAGTCCCGGTGCCGGTCCTGCCCTTATAGTTTCAATGATTGTAGCGGCGATTGCGTGTATATTTTCGGCTATGTGCTACAGTGAATTTGCTTCAATGATACCGGTTGCAGGCGGTGCTTATACGTATACTTTTGCTACATTAGGAGAATTTGCGGCATGGATTGTCGGATGGATTTTAATGCTTGAGTACATTATTGCATATATTGCCGTTTCTTGTGCTTGGGCTAACTATGTTATACAATTTTTAAAGGGTTTTGGACATATCCTTCCTGAGTGGATTGTTAATCCTCCTGTTTGGTTAGTGAGTGATTACAGAAGCGCAGTTCATTCGTTATCATCACAAGGTATTGACCCGCATTCGGTTATTCCTTCTGTATTTGGAATTCCAGTTAGTGTAAATCTTCCGGCTGCGCTAATAATATTATTTATAACCGGAATTCTCATTAAAGGAACAAAAGATTCCACAAAAATGGCGGCGTTTATGGTTGCTTTAAAACTTGGCATAATAGGTTTGTTTGTTGTAACCGGTTTATTTTTCATAGAACCTGCAAACTGGACACCGTTTGCGCCAAACGGTATGAGCGGTATTTTTATGGGAGCATTCATAATATTTTTTGCATATATAGGGTTTGATGCACTCGCAACAACAGCGGAAGAATGTAAAAACCCTCAAAGGGATTTGCCGAGAGGTATTATAGGTTCGTTAATTGTTACAACAATTGTTTATACACTTGTTGCTCTGGTTCTTACCGGTATTTATCCAACACAAGGTCATGTAGATATGGGATTTTTAACAGCACCGGTTGCTTTTTCAATATCAAATGTTTTGTCAGGTTTTTGGGCAAAAGCAGTTCCGGGTTTTATCTCAGTTGGTGTAATAGCAGGGTTAACATCAGTGCTTTTAGTTATGCATCTTGCCGGAACAAGAATTTTGTACGCAATGAGCCGTGACAATTTTTTACCGAAAATTTTTCAAAAATTACATCCCAAGTTTAGCACACCTCATATTTTAACTTGGGCTGTCGGTATTGTTTCAATATTCGGAACGTTGACGCTTAATCTTGATGCCGCTGCGGCTCTTTGTAACTTTGGAACTTTTACTTCATTTATAATAGTTTGCGTTGCGGTTATCATACTAAGAAAAATTGATCCTGACAGACCAAGACCGTTTAAGGTTCCTTTCTGTCCGTATTTTCCGTTAGCCGGAATTTTTTGCTGCGGCGGTTTGATGATATTTTCTATGGTTACTGCAACGGGAGAATCTTCAAAACTTTCAACGGAGTTATTTATTGCATGGATTTTTATGGGTATAATAATATATGCAACATATGGATACAGAAAAAACAGAGAAGCAGAATTAGACGAAAATAAAGAAATAGCTGAAAAAGATGAACAAACTGCAATTAATATTTAAAAACTTAATAAAATGTAAAACACCTCAAGAACTTATTGATGAAGGTACAAATTCAGAGTTGAAGAAGACACTGAATGCTTTTGATTTAATAATTTTGGGAATAGGTGCCGTTGTCGGAACCGGAATATTTACAATAATCGGAAGCGCAATAGTAGGAAGCCAAGACGGTGCAGGAGCGGGAACGGCAATTGTTATATCAATGCTTTTAGCTGCAATTGCAAGTGTGTTTTCCGCACTTTCTTATTCGGAAATAGCCTCTATGATACCTGTTGCAGGCAGTGCATACACTTATACATATGCTACTATGGGCGAATTTATGGCTTGGATGGTAGGTTGGATTTTAATGCTTGAATACGCTATAGGAAATATTACTGTTGCAAGTGCTTGGACCGGATATTTCGTACAATTTTTAAAAGGATTTAAGCATATACTTCCGGCTTTTGTTGTTAATTGTCCGCTTTGGTTAAGAAATGATTACAGAACAATGTATGAATTATGCGATAAGTACGGTTGGAATGTTCATGACAAAATGCCGTTTTTGAATCTTCCTTTCGGGATTGAAATTCCTTTCGCCATAAATGTTCCCGCAATTGCAATTGTTTTCGTATTAACTTTGCTTTTGATAAAAGGAGTAAAAGAGTCAACAAAAGTTGCGACTATTATGGTCGGAGTAAATATGTTTATTATACTGTCTTTTATAGTTGTGGGTTCTTTTTATGTACAGCCTGAAAACTGGGGTACAAGCATGGCATCATTTGCGCCTAACGGAATAGAAGGAATTTTTACGGGAGCATTTGTAATTTTCTTTGCATATATTGGATTTGACGCTATATCAACAGCGGCAGAAGAAACAAAAAATCCGCAAAAAGATTTGCCGATTGCAATTATGGGCACTCTTTTAATTTGTACAATTTTATACGTTTGTGCGGCACTTGTTCTTACAGGAGTTGTACCGTTTGATTCCATTGATACTCAGGCACCATTAGCGCATGCTATGAGATATATAGGAAGATTTCATACCGGTATGATACAGTTTATAAACTTCCATGCAGGATTAATATCAGTAGGAGCACTTTGTGCACTTACTTCCGTACTTTTAATTTATCAGTTGGGTACAACAAGAATTTTGTGGGCAATGAGCCGTGACAGTTTTTTGCCTAAATCTTTAAACAAAATTCATCCCAAGTTTAAAACTCCGCACGTTATGACTTGGTTATCCGGATTGGTTGTTATAATTTGTGCGTTGTTTATGGATTTAAATTTATCGGCTGAACTTTGTAATTTCGGAACATTTACTTCATTTATCATAATTTGTATTGCGGTTCTTATTTTGAGAAAAACAGAACCAAATAGACCAAGACCGTTTAAGGTTCCGTTTTGTCCGTATTTTCCGATTTTTGGTATATTAATATGCTTAGCTTTAATGTATTACAGATTTAGTGCAAAGGCTACATCAGCTTTGTATTTCATCGTGTGGTTGATTATCGGAATTATTATTTATGCCGGATACAGCTATAATTCAAAACGCAGAGAAGAATCCGAACAAATATAATTTTGAGTAAAATCAGCTTCGTGTTAATATTATAATATGAATTGTTTTTTTAGAAATCAACATGAAGCCTTATATAACGCTACAAAACCGTATCAGTATGTTGGCGGAGAATTTTTGTCTTATAACAAAGACTGGGACAGTGCAAAAGTCAAATTTGGGTTTGTTTTTCCCGATAAATACGAAATTGGCATAAGCAATTTGGGTGTGAGAATTATTTATGACAGAGTTAATTCATACAGCCGCCAAGAAGATAATCATACAATTTATCCATATCTTGCAGACCGTGCTTATGCACCGGAGGAGGATTTTCATCCCGACTTTTTGTACGCAGTTGAATCTAAAAAAGCGTTAAAGTATTTTGACGGAATAGGTTTTTCGCTTCAGTATGAACTTTCGTATCCTACTGTTTTAAAAATGTTAGAAATGTCAGGAATAGGAGTGAAAAATTCGGAACGCAAAGAAGAAGAACCTATTATTTTCGCAGGAGGACCGTGTTCTTTTAATCCGCTTCCTTTAAGTGATTTTATAGACGTATTTTGCATAGGTGACGGTGAAGATATGATGTGCGAGGTATGTGAAGTTTTGGAAAAAACCAAAGGAATGGAGCGAGAGGAGAGAATAAAAGAATTATGCAAAATAGAAGGTTGTTGGAGTAGTTTAGTTAATAATAAAGTTAATAAACGCGTATCACAATTAACCTTAAATAATGCTTCTGTTGCATATCCGATACCGTTTTCAAGTTCCGTACACGATAGAGCCATTGTGGAAATCAGAAGAGGATGCGGAAGAATGTGCCGATTTTGCCAGCCTGGACACGTTACGCTTCCTGTAAGAGAAAGAGAAGCAGAAGATATCATCAAGATTACAAAAGAACTTGTAAATAATACCGGTTATGATGAATATTCGCTCCTTTCGCTTTCATCAAATGATTATTCCAACATATGCGAAGTTATAAAAGAATTATCCGTAGATTTTAATAAACGAAAAATTAACGTATCACTTCCGAGCCAGCGTATTGACGGATTTAGTTTGGAACTTGCAAATCTTATGCAATCTGTACGTAAATCCGGCATGACACTTGCACCGGAAGCAGGTAGTCAAAGATTGCGTAATGTAATTAAGAAAAACATTTCGGAAGAGCAGATTCTTAATGCAGTTCTGACTCTCTATGAAAACGGATGGAGCAAAATTAAATTTTATTTTATAGCAGGACTTCCGACAGAAACCATTCGTGACATGGACGAAATGGCGGAACTTTTGAGTAAAATCAAATATAGAGCAAAACAAATAAAACAAGAAAAAGGATTAAACTATGGTTTGGAGATAAGCTGTACCGTTTCTATTTTTGTACCAAAACCTTTTACTCCTTTCCAATGGTGCGGACAAACAGATTTGGAGATAGTGGGCGAACATATAAGATATTTAAAAGAAAAAACCAAACATATAAAGGGATTAAAAATTCATTATCACGAAAGCTCGGTTTCCCAAATAGAAGCGCTTTTGACACGAGGCGATAAATCGCTTTGTTCTTATATATATGCTCTTTATAAGAAAGGTTGTTATTTGGATGCTTGGGGAGAATATTTTGATAAAAACGTCTGGGAAGAAACTGCAAAAGAGTGCGGATTTACAATATCAGAAAAAGCTAAAAAGGAATACAATCCGGAAGAACCTCTTGCTTGGGATTTTATAAATACAGGTATTTCAAAAGAGTGGCTTCAAAAAGAATATGAAATTGCAATGATGCAAGGGGAAGAATGTAATGCAGAAATGAATTTGCAAAAAACATGTGAGCACGGTTGTGTAAATTGCGGAGTTTGTACATCTTTAAATGTTAAAAAAGTTTTGGCTAAGCCTTATACTGCATCAGAGGAAGCTCAAAAAATACCGGAAGAAAAACCGCAAGACCCTACAAGGGCAAATGTTGATGAAAGTATTCCGGTATATAGGTACAGACTCAGAATAACAAAAAAAGATTTGCTAAGATATTTTTCACATTTGGATTGGCAAAATACATTTCATAAAGTTCTTGCAAGAACAGGGTTAAATATGGTTTACTCACTCGGATTTAACCCTACAATGAAAGTATCAATGGGAATAGCGCTTCCTCTGTTTGCACAAAGTGAAGGAGAACTTGTTGATATAGAAATTTATGATGATATTTCGCAAGAGGAGATTGTAAATCTTATCAATTCAAAACTTCCTCCCGGAGCTAAGGTTATAAGCATAAGAAAAATAGAAAGATATGCTCCTGCTGTTGATATAACTGCACATTGGGCAGAATATAAAATTACTCCGTACAAAAAGGTTATTGACGGCGAGAGTGTGAATTCTGATAATAGTTCAGAATATTCTTATGAAGATTTTCAAAACGATGTTAAAAAAGTTTTATCCCGAGAAGAAGTTTTAATAACAAAGAAAAACAAAAAAGGAATAGAAAAAACAACTAATTTTAAGAAATCTATCGGTTCTTATCGATTTGAAGACGAAAGCTTATATATATATTTAAAAGTAGGACAAGGTTCTAATATACCCGCTTTTAGGGCAGATGATTTGATGAAACTTGTAAATCCCGATAAAATTTATGATATAACACGCGTAAAATTTCTTGATGAAAAATTAAATCCGATTTTTTAATATTTATTAATTGCAAAATATACTTCTTTTAAACGTTTTTTACTTATGTGAGTGTATAATTGTGTTGTAGAAACGTCACTATGACCCAGTAATTCCTGAACAACCCTTAAATCAGCACCGTTTTCAAGTAAATGAGTGGCAAAACTATGTCTTAGGGTATGCGGAGATATGTTTTTATGAATTTTTTTACCTTGATTGTGAATAAATGTGTATACATATTGACGTGTAATATTTTTTCCGTTTTCAGATATTAGAAACTTATTTGTATTAATTTTGTACTGTTTAATAACCAATTCTCGCTGAGGAAGGTATTCTTTTATAATATTTTTCGCAGTTTCACCTATAGGAATAATTCTTTCTTTTGAGCCTTTACCAAAGCAACGTATATATTTTGATGATAAGTCAATGTCATTTGTTTTAAGATTAACAAGCTCTGAAACACGCAAACCACAGCTGTATAAAAGCTCCATTATAACGTGTTCTTCCGGTGTTAAGTTATTGTGAAGCATCTCTTCTATCTCTTTTACTGAAATGACTTTAGGAAGTCTTTGCGGAATTTTCGGCTGTTCTAAAGTTGCGGCAGGATTTTGTTTAATTATACCTACTGAAGTAATCCATTTAAAAAATCCTCTTAAAGATGCCACTTTTCTTATTACGCTGGTTGGTGCATAATTTTTTTCTCTTAGATTTCTTACGTACAAATTTATTTGAATTCTGCCGATATTGTTTATATCTTGCACGTCCAAAACATCAGCAAAATTTTCCAAATCTCTGCGATATGCATCTAAAGTGTTTTGTGCAAGCCCCTTTTCTAATTCCAAATATTCAAGATATTCACAGATTGTTTGATACATACTAACCAAATTATACAACATTTTTTATCCTGTGTGGTATACTCTTTATATAGGAGTGTATTTTATGATAAAAAAACTTTTTTTATTCTTATTTTTAACAATTCCTTTATCCGTGTATGCAGGATATAATGATATTTATGTCGCTGATATTCAATATGATTGGATAAATAAATCTGCTATGGAAAAAGAAGAAATGATAAGCGAAGTTCACGATATTATTTTTGAAAATCCTATAGAACAAAGAAAAGATTTAAAACAGCTTTTTAAAGATAAATTAAAAGATAAAAACCATATAAAAAATTACATGGCAGCATCAGCAGGGTATGAAGAATACGAAAATAACTACATTTCAGCTTTTTATTATAAAAAGAAAAAATACATCTATATGTACGCGTTGCAAGATAAAAAAGATGTTACCAAAGCATATTATTATGATGCTTTAGGGAATTTAAGGTATATTGATTTTATAAACGGCGAATTTCCGGATTATCCATATTACACTATTCAATACAGTATAACAGGTAAACCGATAAGCGCAATATATAATATATCAAAAGATTGCCAGTATTTGTATAAACCAAACGGAGATTTTGAAGGTGTTTGGTATAAGCATAAGCTTTATAACAAAATAAATAAAGTTATTTTAACAAGAACTACTTATTAAAACAGAAAAGACCGAGTTTGTGAAACTCGGTCTTTTCTATCATTAGTTTTAAAAACTATATATTTTGCGTTTTTTAAATTATTCCTTAGTGTATTCAGCATCAATTACATCATCATCTTTTTTATCTGACTCTGCGCTTGAAGCACCCGTGCTGTTTGCTTCGGAATTTGCATCTCCGCCTTCTTTTTGAACTGCTTCATAAGCTTTTTGTGAGATTGCAAACATAGTTTGTTGAAGTTCTTCACTCATCTTCTTAAGTTCATCTGCCGATTTATTTTCATCTAATGCCTTTTGAAGAGCGTCTTTTTGTTCATTTAGTTTCTTCAAATCATCTTCAGATATTTTACCTTCAAAATCTTTAGTTAATCTTTCAGCTGAAGATATGAATGAATTAGCATTATTCTTTATTTCAGCTTCTTCTTTTTTCTTTTTATCTTCTGATGCATTAGCTTCGGCTTCCTTAACCATCTTGTCTATATCTTGTTCCGACAAGTTAGAAGAATTTGTTATTGTTATCTTTTGTTCTTTTCCTGTTGCTTTATCCTTAGCGGAAACATTAACAATACCGTTTGCGTCAATATCAAAAGTAACTTCAATTTGCGGAACACCGCGCATCGCAGGAGCAATTCCTTCTAAACGGAACATACCTAAAGACTTGTTATCGCCTGCCATCGGTCTTTCACCTTGTAATACGTTAATATCAACAGCTGTTTGGTTGTTTTCAGCAGTTGAAAATACCTGTGATTTAGAAACAGGAATTGTAGTGTTACGAGGAACAAGCGCCGTCATAACTCCGCCTAATGTTTCAATACCTAGTGTCAAAGGTGTTACATCAAGAAGAACGATATCTTTAACTTCACCCGCTAATACACCTGCTTGAACTGCAGCACCGACTGCAACTACTTCATCAGGGTTAACTGATTGGTTAGGATCTTTGCCAGTATAATCTTTTACCAACTGTTGAACAGCAGGAATACGAGTTGAACCGCCGACTAATACAACTTCATTAATATCATTTTTGCTTAAACCTGCATCTGACAGTGCTTGTTCTACAGGTTTTTTACATCTGTCTAACAAATCTCTTGAAAGATCTTCAAACTTAGCTCTTGAAAGAGTTAATTCCAAGTGTTTAGGTCCGTTAGCGTCTGCTGTAATATATGGCAAGCTTATTGTCGTTTCAACAACTGATGATAATTCACATTTAGCTTTTTCTGCAGCTTCTTTGATACGCTGCATAGCTTGTTTATCACTTGTTAAGTCCATTCCTTCCTGTTTTTTAAACTCTTCGCAAATCCAATTTATAATTTTTTGGTCAAAATCGTCACCGCCTAAGTGAGTATCACCTGATGTTGAAAGAACTTCGTGAACACCGTCGCCGATTTCCAAGATAGAAACATCAAATGTACCGCCGCCTAAGTCAAATACCAAAACTTTTTCTGATTTATCTTTTTCCAAACCGTAAGCAAGTGCGGCTGCAGTTGGTTCGTTAACGATACGAAGTACATCTAAGCCTGCAATTTTACCTGCGTCTTTTGTTGCTTGTCTTTGAGCATCGTTAAAGTATGCAGGAACAGTAATAAC
The DNA here is from genome assembly GCA_905236505.1 of Candidatus Gastranaerophilales bacterium. GTDB lineage: Bacteria > Cyanobacteriota > Vampirovibrionia > Gastranaerophilales > Gastranaerophilaceae > CAG-196. The sequence continues at coordinate 8,289 of CAJOPY010000016.1, read as the reverse complement.
TGCAGATGTAACTTTTTCTCCCAAATAATTTGAAGCATCATCTGCCAATTTTCTTAAAATCATTGCAGAAATTTCTTGCGGTGTGTAATCTTTTCCGTCAATATTTTTCTTGTAATCTTCGCCCATATGACGTTTAATTGAAGCAATTGTTTTATCCGGATTTAAAATTGCTTGACGTTTAGCCAATTGTCCTACTAATCTTTCACCGGTTTTTGAAAAACCAACGATAGAAGGTGTTGTTCTCATACCTTCCGCATTTGCAATAACGGTAGGTTTACCGCCTTCCATAACTGCTACAACCGAGTTTGTTGTTCCTAAGTCAATACCTATTGTTTTTGCCATAATCTTTATCTCCTTTTATTTTTTTTAGTTGTTAGTGCAAAGTATGTGCTTTACTATTTCTTATACCTACATTAAAACACTGATTTTAATAAATTCTAAAAAAATAAACATTTTTTTAATATTTTGGAGATATTTTAAAAGAAAGTAATATTTTTCCAACTTTAGGTAGAGATTTCTTATATTTTTATATAATTATTTTTAATAAAAAAATCTTTTAGAATAGTAGTATGGAAATTATACAAAACGAAAAATACTGCATAATTACACCGCTATCTCCAAAATTAGGAGAAAGAGAGATAATAAGACTTTATGATGAAATTATTAGTACAAATTCGCCAAAAATAGGGCTAGATTTATCATTTGTAAAAGATTGTACAATAGATTTTGTTGAACTTATAAAAAGTATTAAAAATGTTAGCTTATTTAATATACCATCAGATGTTTTTGCTTTATTCACAGGTATGAATTTGGACAAAACAGTCAAAATGTATGTATCTGAATTAGATTTTTTTGAAGACAAACACAGATTGTTAAACAGAAAACTTACTTTGGTATAACTTGTTTTAAATATTTAGCGTTATTTAGACTAGTAATTTTTTGAATACTTTTTATCTAAAAATTCTTTAACACTTTCAGGTACAAATCCGGAAATATTACCGCCGTTTTTTAGTATTTCACGTACAGCAGACGAAGAGATAAAGCTATATTCAGGCTTTGTTACCATCAAAACTGTTTTTATCTCTGTTTCCAGTTTTTGATTTGCTTGAGATAATTGGGCTTCGTATTCATAATCCGCACAATTTCTTATACCTCGTAAAAGAATTTTTGCACCCTTTTGTTTTGCAAATTTAACCGTCAATCCTTCATACGCTTCAATGCTTACGTTAGAAAAATCTTTTGTGCACTCTTTTATAAGATTTAACCTGTCGTTCAAATCTAAAAAATTTTGTTTGTTTATATTATATGTTACACCGACTATAACTTTATCAAATATTTCAGAGCCGTTTTTTATAATATCCAAATGACCTAAAGTTATAGGGTCAAAACTTCCCGCGTATAATGCAATAGCCATTTATATTTTACTCCTTTATAAATATATGTTTAAATTTGTATTTCAATGTTTTCTTTTCTTCTTCCAAAGCCTTTGCATTTGCAATTGCTTCTTCTATACTGGAAGCTTCCTCTCCTTCAACTTCTTCCGGAAGTGAATTTACAAATTCTACAGCTTCATCATATTCTGTTTTTGAGGATAACCACTTAAATGATTTTACGAGTGTCAAAGGTTTTGCAACATCACCGCGTACTTTAAGCTGGAATTTAGCTGCGCCTGAATCTATGTAACCGTTTTCAAAACTCGGTAAAATTGCGAGTTCTTCTGATGGAACAACTTCACAGAAAAGAGAAAAGGCTTTTGCTGTTACAACATTCAAGCTTGCGGCATTATTCATAAGGTTTACCGGATTAATTGCGTTTAGAGGTCCCAAAACCTTTGATATGACAGATGACATCTTTGCGCGAACTTTCATATCAGCGTAATTTCTAACTAAATCAAAATCTCCGAAAATGTGCAATGTTAGAGTATTACCAAGTGATGTAATAGGATCTAAATGGCAAATTCCGTCTTGGAAGTTTATATGTCCTCTTAACTCTGAAAAATGAGTTGTATCAATTGACGTCAGAGAGTTAATAATTCCGCCGAGTGCTGTTTGGAAGAACTGAGATTCACGAATATTTTCCGCAATTATTAGGTTTTCAATTTTTCCAAACGGACCGAATTGACCGTCTTTGACTGAAAAATTAACATCACCTGAGAGTCCTTTCATTTGTTCTTCCGGTGTTTTAGCTGTTCCGTCAATTTCAAGTTGTGCTTTAAATTCTGCGGTTCCGGAGAGCATATCTTTCATGCCTGCTGCGTCATACATTGCTTTTGCAACATTAATATTTTCACCTTGTAAATCAATATTTATAAGAGTTTTTACAAGGTTTACAAATACATCTCCCCGCACAGCTCCGTTAAATATATTAGTTCTGAGATTTCTTATTCCCAAAATATTTTGGCGCAATGCCATTCTTGCAGTTGTGTTCAAAACTTCAATATTTCCTGTTGTAATTCTTCTCATATTTATTGTTCCGCTCTGAATTGAAACCGGAATATCCGAATTTTGCGAAGTTTTTGAGCTGTTTGCATTTTGTGAAGGAACATATTTCATTAAAAGTTCCGGAACTTTCAACAATTTTTCTAAATTAATATTGTTTGATATTACGTTTAATCCGTATATATCAGCTACGGAGCCGGAGTTTAAGTCATAATCTCCGTTAACGCTTATGTCAGAACCGTTTAATAGTATATTATTTAAATCAAATCCTAATGTACGGCCTTTAAAATCTAATTTTAAATTTTCCAATGATGTTAAAATCTCCGGAATTTTAATTTCACGTACGTTTATTCCGCCTCTTATAATTGGTTTTGTAACATCGCCGTATACAAATAAACGAGCTTTATCCCTTACAAATGAGGACTTCGGAAATGCGTATATTTTTCCGCTTACAAGTTTCGGAAGATTTACTTTTATTAAATTTATTCTGTTGCCTGCGATTGTTCCGTCTATATCAAGAACATCTTCCAAATTAACTATTTCGTTACCTTTTTCATCAACTCCCGTAGTTCTTATATAAATACCGGTTTTTTTGATTTTTACTCTGCCGGGTTTTAAATCGGCAATAGCTTGTAAAGAGGTTTGTTTCCCTCCGAGTTCTGTCAAATCAAATGGTGTAATAAAATTATTTTTATCTGCCAAAATTTGTGTAATTACTGTTTGTTTCTTTTTATTACCTGTTACGGAAAATTTTAAAGGAAGAGAACCGGCAGAATGTATAAACGGTTTCAGTTCTTTTCCTATAAGTGTTATTACGTCATCTGTATGTATGTTTCCGTTTGCTTGAATATTTATATCTTTTAGTTTTTCATAATCAATAATTTCGCCCAAAAATTTAACTTCAGATTTATTATTGAATAATATTTTATTTTCCGAAATGGATATGTTTTTATCGGAAATCAAAATATTTAACTCCGGTAAACGCAATGAAGAATTGGTTTTTGGAAGTACAAATGCAAAATCTTTGTTATTTATTTTTCCCACCAAAGCATTTGTTTTTGAGTTAATTGAAAATTCTCCGGATAAATTATTATTTTTAATGTTAAAGTTTTTTGCATAATCGGAAATATCAAAATTATTCAGTCCGAAATTTGCTGATGCTGTAGCTTCTTTCAGTTTTCCTTTAATAAGCGCATTCAGTGTGAATTCTCCGGAGAGGAAATTGTACGCACGTCTTATGTCCTTTGGTGCAAATGCGTAAAACAATTGAGGAAGCGGCAATTTTTCCGTCTGAATTTTTATATCGGCAACAGAATTTTTATCTATTGTACCTTCTATTGTAACTTTTGATTGATTTACAAAAAGTGAAGAATCTTTGAATGTTAGAATATTATTATCTAACAGAGCATTAATATTGGCTCTTGAAATTACTTGACCTATGTTTCTGACCGAAAGTCCGCCGTTTTGAACTCTTATATATCCGTTGGATTTTAGTTTTTTGAAGTTTGTTTTTATATTACAATCTGCAACTGTTGTACCTTCAGCTTTATACTGATTTAATTCATTAGGTATTCTTAATGAATCCAAAAATGCTCTTGCTAAAGTCAGCATGTCATTATATTTTATAACACCTGTTTTTATATTCATATTTAAGTATGGGTGTTTACTGTAATTAAGCTTACCTAAAAGCTGTATATTCTGTTCATTTGCAGGATAAATATTTGTATCTAAATCAAGAGTATGTTTAAAAGTTTTTGCGTGAATATAGCTTTTCGGAAGTTGAAGTTCAGATACTTTAAGAGTAACATTATCAATGTTTAAATAACCGTAAGAAGTTATATCACCTTTGTGAGAACGAACTTTTAGTTTTGTATCTATATCTGTTTTCAAATTATACGTTCTGTATAATTCAACAGGATTTATAAACGGTATATCTATTCTCTCTGCCGGATCATCTTCCGAATCAAGTTTTGGTTCTGATTTAGGAATAAAAGTATCAATGTTAATATTAGCGGTAAGATTTTTATTTTCATCAGAATATAATTCAGCATATGTTTTTAACTTTGCAGTTTTTTTGTTAAAATATCCGGCTTTTAGTTCTTCGCCGTGTAAATCAAGGTAGTGTTTATTTTTTAAATCGTTTACAAGAATTTTATAATTATTAAGCTTTACGCAAGGAACTTTTATTCTTATCCAAGCAGGATTAAACCAAGTTTGAGTAACGGCTTTTTCTTCGCCTAATGTTTGTTCTTTTTTTGAATTAAGGATATCTTCTATAAGTTTTACAACTTTATAGTCTTTATTATCTTCAGCAATTTCAAGATTAATAAAAGGTTTCTCCAACTCAAAACAGGAAACTTTTGCAGTTAACAAAAATATACTCGGAACGGCAACCCTTGTCTTTAAACTTTCTGCCGAAAACAATAGTGAACCGTCCGGAAGATTAATATATATATTATCAATTTTTACACCCGCTCCCAAAAACGGAGTGGTTATAACTTGAATATTATCAAAATTTAAATCTAAATTTGCCTGCTCTTTTACAATGTTTTTCACCATTGGTTTATAATTGTTTAAATCAACAGCCTTAGGTAACACGAATAAAAAGCATAAATAAAGTGCAGCAATAATACCTAATAATACATAACCCGTTATCATTAAAAATTTTTTCATGAAATATCCCCTTGATTCTTATTTATGAAAATAATTTTACCACAAACAGAATCTCAATAATCTTTATACGTATTTATAAAGAATTTGTCAAAAGCTAAATAAATTCAGGACCGTTGTATTTGCGGTACAAATCAAGTACGTCTTTCGGAATTTTTTTACCGGCTACCATATCAGCATATGTATCGGCTATAAATTCACCTATTCCCGATTGCGCATACTCGGAAATTTTTCCTGCGGTTTGTTGAATTTCTTGATTAGTCAGAAATTCATAGAATTCAGGATAGTATTTTTGGAACTTTTTAGGATTCTTTTCCATTAAATTTTTGAAATATTCATCTTTTATTGAACCCCAGTGATTATTTACTTCATCAATATTTGTTCTGCTTATGTCTTCTCCGGTTCTTGTTTTATGCTTTGCTTGTTCCCATATTTCGCCAAGATTAAACCTCCACTGTTTTAAATCAAGCTCTTTTAAGTTTTTTGCATAATCTTGCAAATGTCCCATCTCATGATAAATTATTGAAGAAGGATTTGCCTCTCCGCAATCGACCGTAAGATGTGCTCCTAAAGATTCCAATTTTGAAACAGTGTTTTCCAAATATTCAATTTGTTTTTCCGTTGTCATTTTTTTAACTTCCGTAAGGTCTATATTTATATTATTTGCTTTTAAAACTTTAGATAGTTTTTTTATAATACTTTCTAATGTTGCAATAGGATTCCTGTGTGTCATACTTGCGGCATCTTGCATTTGTAATAAACTGTAAAATAAAGTTTGACGTTCTGATAAACTTAAACTTGTTTTATCTTTATAATATTTTTCTACAAGATCCAAAAATCCGTCTTTCGGGAATGCATACGCAGCACCGCTTTTATAAAAGGATTGAACATCTCCGTTTTTGTATATGTCAAAAATCTTTTTGTCTTCACTGTATAATCCTTTTTCAATCTGTTTATTCAAAAACTGTTCATCAAAATATCGTTTATTGATAACTAAATCCCCAAAATGTTTTGATTCAATATCGCGCACTACATATGCAAGTGTACTTTCTTTTTTTGCTTCCTTATATCCGAGTCGTGTTGGTATAAAAAGTTTTCCTTTATGAGCGTTAGATACATCCACAATACCTTTATTTGCAGTATTTAAAGCTTCAAGAGAAAAGCCCTTATCTATTTCTTTTATTCCAAGAGTTTCTTTAGCAAATTTTATCGCTTCTTCAAGAGTTTTGGCTTCTTTAAAATCTATTTTCTCTGGCAAGTGGCTAAGAACAAGTTTTTCATTATAAAGCTTTGAAATTCTGTTGGATTGCCTTTTTGCAAAAATAAATGTTGCACAAACAAGCGTTGCGGCTGCTGTGCCCAAACCTAATGCCAATTGCTTAAGTTTTTTGTTTTTTACTTCTTTTTTGTTTGAAATTTCAACACTGTCACTAGGATACGGGCTTGTTTTAATATGAGTATCCGAACTTATAATTGATTTAAAGTTGATATTTTGTACGTTTTTAAGCGTAATATTACCGATAGACATAATTTTCTTACAATTCCTTACCTATCTTTATAAAAAAGTTAAGATAAGAAAAATTGCGCTAAATTCAAACCGTTATTTACAATTTGTAACATGCGATTTTTGATATATTACTCAACCCCTAAACTCATTAATTTAATGAAAAAGTTCTTTTAAAATTATTAAAATCCAATAAGCAGGAGGATTAAACGTAAATAATACCATAGGAGCAATACCAAAAATGATGATTAGCATTATCCAATAAGGTACAGTCATTTTAAAATGCTCGTGAATTTCCTGAACTCTGTTATTATAAGTATCTATGAAGTGAATAAGGTAAAAAATATTAAAAAACACAATATAATTTTCATTTATTTCCAGTGAAACATTATACGCTTTTTTTGTATATCTTTGAATAATTCTTAATACACGGTAAGTTAATCCTACGTATATAATATATAAGAATACAAATGAAATAATCGTGATAAAAGATAAAGAAATTCTCCCTAAACACGCAAAATAAGCGATTATATCAAAAACTAAAAAAACAATCAGCCAATTTAACTTCAATCTGTCTTTCGGCTTTATGACCATATCATTCAAAGGTTTTAAATTTATTAAAAACCATAAAATTCCAAACAAACCTCTGGTAAGAACATGAAGTACAAAAAATATTCTGAAATCTTTAATTCGGATTCCACTAAGCTCCGGTTCTTCAAAAAGTGAATTACAAGAAGGACATCTGGGTGAATCTGTTGTTATAATGTTTCCGCAAAACGGACAATTAATTTTTTCGCTCATTATTTGCTCCCGATTTATTAATCTTATTTTATCACGTTAAATTTTCTTGGCGCAATATTCATTTATCGGACAAATTTCACAATGCGGTTTAATCGGCTTACAAACATTTTGACCGTGAGTAACAATAAGAGTATTTATATCAATCCAATACTTTTTAGGCAATTTTTTTCTTAGCGCAAATTCTGTTTCTTCGGGAGTTTTTGTACTTACATATCCAAGACGATTAAAAATTCTGTGCACGTGAACATCAACACAAATCGCAGGTTTATTAAATCCTCTTGCCAAAACTAAGTTTGCGGTTTTTCTTCCTACACCTTTAAATTTGCATAAATCTTCTATTTCATCAGGAACTTTTCCGCCCAAATCCTCAGTTATTTGACGGGAAAGTTCTATAATCTGTTTTGCCTTGTTTTCATAAAAACCAACAGGATAAATTGCTTTAGCTAAATCATTCACGTCCGTTTTTGCCATATCTTGAGGCGTTTTAGCAAGAGCAAGCATTCTTAGTGTTGCAGGATAAGTAGTTCGGTCATTCGTTCTTAAACTTAATATGCATGCAATTAAAACTAAATACGGATCATTAAATGAATCCATTAAATGCACAAACTCACTTTTCGGTTGGTTTGCTTCTTTTAATTTTTGTACCAATTCATCTATCATAATTAATTTGAGTTTAATATAATAACAGAAAATTTTAAAGAACTGTAACAATTTATTAAATTTATTGCAAAATAATCTTTAACAAGTATAATCTTATTTGAAAAGTGTATTACACATAAATAAGAGGATAAAAACATGAGTACATTAGAAAAAGTAAAAAAAGTTGTAGTAGATCAATTAAGCTGCGATGAAGCATTAGTTACTCCGGAAGCTAGC
>CAJOPY010000015.1 GCA_905236505.1 Candidatus Gastranaerophilales bacterium | reverse complement strand
TTATGTTTCAGCTAACAAAAGAAGAATTTCTCAACTTGAAGTCACAATTTGTGACTTCAAGTTGGGGAGGTGTTCGTAAAATGCCTTTTGTATTTACAGAACAAGGTGTAGCTATGCTTTCAGGACTATTGAATTCTGATATTGCAATTGCTGTTAATATCAAAATTATGCGCGCTTTTGTACAAATAAGAAAATTATCTATTGAGCACAAAGATTTACAAGAGCAAATTTATGAAATAAAACAATATTTTTTACAATATGCAAAAGATAATAACAAAGAAATTGATAAAATTAATGAAGCAATAAATTTATTAATGGATAGAACTAAACCCGCTAAAATCGGATTTAAGACTGATTAAATTTGGTATAACTCAAACTCTGCTATATAATCTCGTTTTGCGGTAACCGGTATATAATTGCCTAATTTTATTAATCGGGAATAAATAAAATGAAATTAGAAACAAGTTCTTTTTACGACAATTTTGTCAGAAACATAAAAAAAGAGAAATCATTTACTATAACAGGACTTACTGCTTTTAGCAGACTTTTGCTGTTAAAATATATCCGAAAAATTTCAAATAAAAAAATATTATTTATAACTTCTTCAGAACAATCTGCTCTCAGATATTCTGCCGATTTTGAAAGGTTGTTTGATATAAGTACTTCAGTTATTCCTTACCAAAACACATCGCCTTATGAAACGGTACAGGAAAATATATATGATTACCAAAAACAAATTGATATTTTATTAAATCGACCTGATATTATCATTGCACCGGTAAAGGTTTTATTGGAAAAATTTCCCAAAGACAGTTTTTATGACACTAATTCTTTTAATATAAAAATAGGGGATACAATTAATCAAAAAAATCTTTTAGAAAAACTGATAAAATTGGGATACAAGCGTTCAACTATGGTATCTGACATAGGAGAATTCAGTATAAGAGGTGATATTGCAGATATTTATACACTGGCTGAATACCCTGTCAGATGCGAATTCTGGGGAGATGAAGTCTGTGATATAAGGTATTTTAATAATGAAACCCAAAAATCAATAGAAAAAATACCTTCTGCCAACATTAAACCAATGTATAAATTTATTTTATCGGAACATTTACCAGACGATTTACCGGAAAACATAAGTGAACAAATTCAAAACGAGGGGTACTTTGAAGGAATAAATGTTTATCAATCCTATTTTAATAAAGAAATGGTAAGTATTTTTGATTATCTTAATGACTATATTATAGTTTTTGATGAATTTGCGCAAATTTCTTCCAAATATTCATATATAGAAGAAGAGTATCAAAATAAATACAATGAAAGTTTAAAAACAGGACTTATTGAACCGTTAAAACACAATAATCATTTTTCTGAAAAAGAAATTATTCAAAAACTGGCAGGATTTCAGAAAATTTTCATGAATAACTTTTTATCGGACGAAAATAATGAAGTTATTGACATAGACTCAAGGAATATTCGTATTTTTGATGCGAATATGGATTTGGTTTCCGAATTTATAAAAGAACATAAGAATTATCAAATTATTATAGCAACTGATTTTAAGGAACGTGTTAAAGAGGTTTTGTCATCTTTTGGTATATATGAAGTTTCATATATTAAAAACATAACCTCACAAGGAACCGAAATTCCTGATGCAAAAATTTTATTAATTACAGATAGAGAACTTTTCAATAAAAGACAAAAAGATATTCCTGCAAATCGTAAACGACATTACAAAGAAAAAGCCGAATATATTGAAAACATTAACGATATTCAAGAAGGTGAATACGTAGTACACTCCATTCACGGTGTCGGTATTTATAAGGGTCTTTCCAAGCAAGAATTAGACGGACAATTAAAAGACTATTTAACAATAGAATATGCAAATAAAGACAAACTGCATATACCGGCAGAACAAATAAATATGTTGTGCAGATACAGGGGTTCGGGACAGATAAAACCGAAACTTTCCCGTATGGGAGGAAGTGATTGGGAAAATACCAAAACAAGAGTAAAAAAAGAGGTTGAAACAATTGCATATGACCTATTAAGGCTTTACGCACGAAGAAAAATGAAAGACGGTATTGCATTTGCTCCCGATTCACCATTACAGTCAGAAATGGAAGATACGTTTGAGTACATAGAAACTCCTGACCAACTAAAAGCAATTAATCAAATAAAAGAGGATATGGAAAGTACTCACCCTATGGACAGATTGGTATGCGGAGATGTAGGTTTCGGGAAAACAGAAGTTGCAATGAGAGCAATGTTTAAAGCCGTAACTTCATTAAAACAAGTAGCCGTAATAGTTCCGACAACAGTTCTTGCTCTGCAGCACTACCAAACAATAAACGACAGATTTAAACCGTTCGGAATTGATGTGGAACTTCTTTGCCGTTTCCGCTCCGCAAAAGAACGCAATGAAACCGTTAAAAATATTGCGACAGGAAAGTGCGATGTTGTAATTGCCACTCATGCACTTTTACAGGATAAAATAATTTTTAAAGATTTAGGATTATTGGTAATTGATGAAGAACACAGATTCGGAGTAAGACATAAGGAAAAACTAAAAGAATTTAGGGAAAACATTGATATTATATCAATGTCTGCCACTCCTATTCCGAGAACTCTTTATATGTCACTTTCCGGCATAAAAGATATTTCAGTCATAAATACGCCGCCGCAAAACAGACTTCCTATAAAAACTTATGTAGGAGAATACAACGAACAAACGGTGAAAAATGCTATTGTAAACGAATTAGACAGGGACGGACAAGTATTTTATTTATACAATAGAGTTGAAACAATTGAAGAATTTAAAACAGAACTCCAAAAACTTGTACCAAATGCCAGAATAGCTGTAGGACACGGACAGCTAAGCGAAAAACAACTTGAAGACGTAATTGTCGGTTTTGATAACCACGAATATGATATTTTACTTTGTACAACTATTATAGAAAACGGCTTAGACATTCCTAATGCCAATACAATAATAATACACGACTCGGATAAACTCGGACTTGCCCAAATGTACCAACTTAGAGGACGTGTCGGAAGAAGTGAAAAGCAGGCATATTGTTATTGTTTATATAAAAAGAATAAAGAATTGTCAGATGAAGCTTCTGAGAGATTAAAAGCAATAAAAGAATTTACGACACTCGGCAGCGGATACAGAATTGCGATGCGAGATGTGGAAATTCGCGGCGTAGGAAATATTTTAGGTACAAAACAGCACGGACATATGATAAATGTAGGGTTTGACACATATTGCGAATTGTTGGAAGAAACAGTAAACGAACTTAAGGGAGAAAAAATAAAATCTAATAAACCTGCGATTGTTGATATTAATATAACCGCATATATTCCGGATGAATGGGTCGGTTCTAATGAACAAAAAATGATTGAGTATAAGCGTTTATCAGATGTAAAAAATGAAACGGAATTAAATTATATTATATCGGAATGGAAAGATAGATTTTCAAGAATACCTGATGAAGTTGAAAACTTGATAAAGCTTATACAATTAAGACTTCTTGCAACAGATTGCGGTATTACAATTATACGTGAGGCCGGAGGAGAGATAAGGATATACACGCCGTTTGCACCTTATGAATGGAATTTAATAAAACAAAATGCGGATAAAGAACACATTCGCAAAATAAAATACACTGTTGCACCAAAAACATGTACAGACGGTAAATCAATACTATTACTGAATATTAAATACTTATCTTATGAAGATATTTTTAATACCTTGTTCGGACTTTTTTATTCTATAAAAGAAACCGTAAATAAAATTAACGGAAAATAAGATTTTTATACTATAAATAAATGATTTATCTTATATTTAAATCATTTTTTCTTGTATTTATAACGTATGAGTTCTATAATTAAATATAGAGCAATCGGTTTAATCGGAAAATCAAGAAAAACTTTTGTTAATATCGGATACCATTTAAACCGAGAAAGCTTTATGGGGAGAGGATTAAGTGTTAAAAAAGAAAATCCTGCAGTTTTTTATACTTATTTTGTGCGGATTAACATGTACAAAAGTTTTTGCACAAGATGTCTTTTTGCCTTATATTCCTCAAGAAAATGAGATTATTTTTAATCAATCTGCATATAACATAAGTGTAATAGACCCTCAAGCTTCAACAAATATCAGCGGAGCTAATTATCCGGGATTAAGAGGAGCAAATCAACTTGTTGTATATACTCCGTCATTTGGTTATAGAACAAATACAAATGAATTCGGTACAGAAGCCATAGTAACAGGAGATATTGTCACATCACTAAGCGGCGCGGATTCTCTTATTCCTCCAAACGGATTTGTAATAAGCGGACACGGGCGAGCAAAAAAGTGGATTAACGAAAATATAATGGTAGGATCCAAAATATATATAGATACTGAAAATAATACTATTACTTCTTATATTACGTCGGATACATTTTTATTCGGCGCAAGAGAAAGAATAAAAGAAGTTCAAGATATGCTCAATTATTATCGTCAAACAACACCCGGATATAATTACAGAAGAACCGAACAGCACTTAATGAGAGCAAATGATTTTATAGAAAAAGCCGAACGTGATTCTGAAAACACTCAAAAATATGCTACTAAAGCAATAGAACTTGCCGATAATGCAATGGCAAGTGTTATACCTTTTAAACAGTATGAGCTTAAAGGAGTTTGGATACGCCCTACATATCATAATATAGAAGAAATTCAATCCGTTTTGGACAGAATTGCTGAATCGGGAATAAACAATATTTTTATAGAAACTTATTATCACGGTCAGACAATTTTTCCTTCCAAAACAATGGAAAAATACGGATTTATAACACAAAATCCCGAGTATGCAGGATTTGACCCGCTGAGAATTTGGATAACAGAAGCACACAAACGCGGAATAAAAGTCCACATATGGTTTGAAACTTTTTATGTGGGAAATAAACCGCCGGAAACTAATCCGAATTATATTTTGGCTAAAAAGCCTGAGTGGTCTAATTATCAGAAAAAAAATGCAGATTCTGAAACAATTCCGTATTCTGTTTCAGAGCATAACGGTTATTTTATAGATCCGGCTAATCCTGAAGTGCAAGAATTTTTGTATGAACTTGTATCTGAGATATGTTTAAGATACAAGCCGGACGGAATAAATTTGGATTATATACGATATCCTCAATCTCTTGCACCGAATTATTCCAATTATGATTTATCAAATTGGGGATACACCAAATACGCAAGAGAAGAATTTCAAAAAATATACAATTCGGATCCGATTGATGCGGTTCCGGGTGAAGTTATGTGGTATTATTGGAAAATGTACAGAGCCGGTAAAGTTACGGATTTTGTAAAAAAAGTCGGACAACTTGCGCGCTCACACGGAATTACAATAACCGCAGTAATTTTCCCAAACTTACAAATGGCATATGATACAAAATTACAAGATTGGAAGAATTGGTCATACAACAATTATATTGACGGTTTTACGCCTTTGTTTTTAACCTGTGACGACAAAACGGCAATGAATTTAATGAGTAATGTATTAAGAAATAAATCGCCGAATACAAAACTTTATGCAGGTTTATTTGTTACATTTATGAAAGGTTCTGATGCGGATTTAATAAAACAAATCCACGCAGCAAGAAAATATTCATTAAACGGACTTATAATATTTGATTATGCTCATTTAAGCGATAATTACGTATCAGTGTTAACAGAAAGCGTATTCAGACCTATTTTACGTGACGTTTCAGGAAGAGGCAGACGTGGAAGAAGATAACAGAGAACAAGATGGTCAGAGAAAATTTTTAGGAATTTGGTTTGAGTGCTGTCATGTTTACGGAAGATTGTACAAAAACAAACAAGGAACGCATTATGTAGGAAGGTGCCCAAAGTGTTTGCGTGCACTTCAAGTACGTATAGGCGGAAGCGGTGAAGGAACAAACAGGAGGTTTTTTCGTGGAAGTTAGATTGGATAATTTAAGAAAAGAAAATGAAGTTTTAGACATTTTTTGTAATTTAGTTACTATCCCTTCTCCATCATTAAAAGAAGAGAAGGTTTCAGCTTGGATTATAGATTTTTGTAAAGAAAACGGAATAAACGGACAGTTGGATAATTACGGAAATGTTTATATAAATATTCCTCCTACGGATAATTCAAAAGAACCCATAATGTTATCTTCACATATGGACGTAGTTGGAGATGACAGTCCGGTAAATATATATTTAGATGATGAAGGATTTATTCATGCAGACGGCAGAACACTCGGAGCTGATGACAAAGTCGGTGTTGCTTGCGCACTAATGCTTGCAAAAGAAGCAATAAATAACAAATTGGGAAATCACGGCGGATTAGAAATAACTTTTACACGTGATGAAGAAACCGGTATGAGCGGAATTGAACACGTAGAATTTAACAAAATTTTATCCAAACACGTTCTTGTATGTGATGCGGATAAGCTCGGACAACTTCAAATATCCGGCGCAAGTTATACAAATGCCAAAATAACAGTCAGAGGATTAAAAGGCGGACATTCAGGGATAGATATAGGAGATGAAACAAGGTTAAATGCCGGAAAATTGTTAGCGGAACTTCTCAACGATTTTCCTCAAGGTGTATTTTATAAAGATGAAACAGGAGTAATTACTTCTTGTAATTTAGGTGCAATTGTTGCAGGCGGAATACAAAATTCTGTTGCATCAATTGTGGAAAAAGGAATTAAAACAAACGACTATATCACAGAAATAATGAAAAAAACATCTACAAATATAATAAATGTTTTAGGAATGGCTTCATATTCAATAAGAAGCGCAAGCTTGGCAAAAGAAGAAGAACTCAAATCTTTAATGTCTGACATTGTTAATAAGTTTAATAAAAAATACTCAAGCCTTGCAAAAGCAGAAATAGAATATGAAGTTCATCTTCGTCCTTTTGAAAAAGCAGATGATGATACAATAGAAAAAGTTCACACAATAGCTTGTCAAAAAGCGGGTATAAAAAATGATATTTCATCATTTCACGCAGGAGCTGAAACGCATATATATTGCCAGCATAAAAATTCAAAAGGCGAAACTTTTATGCCGGTACTGCTCGGACTGGCTGATGTATATAATATGCATTCAGCTTCTGAAAAAGTTGATTATAAGACACTTTTAAAAGGATACGAAGTTATAAAAAATACGTTCTGCGAATTTAACAACCGAATTTAAATGTATTTCATAACTTTATCCATTAAGTCTTCTTTTTTGCGGTAACCGCTGAAACGTTCCATTTCTTTTCCGTTTTTCATAACAAGAAAAGTGGGAAAAGAGTTTACATTAAAATTTGTTGCAACAGCGGGTGCTTTATCTGCATCTACTTGGCCTATCCAAACTTTATCCATTTGTTCCAGTTCCGGCTGCTGTTTTTTACAGTAACCGCACCATGAAGTATGAAATTCAATAAGCTTTACTCCGTTTTTTGTTTCTTCATCAAAATTATCTCTGTTTAGTTCGGTAATCATATTTTTGCCCTCCGAACTAATTATTTAATCCTAAAACAAAAATCAACATTCCCACTCTGTACTAAACCGTATAACTATAAACTATTTTGAACATACAAAAAAATTCAAAAATTAACAAATTTTTGAATTTTTTTGTAATTTTTTAAATTATTATTAATTATGTTTAATTAATGAAAAACGTTAACTTTTCCGTAAAGCATGATGTATTTAGAACACAATCTTTTTTAAGATATCTTGACATCTTACCTTTATCTCTGAACAATAAAACATACGGCAGATTCGGATATATGTTAAACGTTTTGTTGAATTCTTTTGCTTCTTTATCAGCAATATTAATTGTTACAAAATTGTATCTGTCACCAAATGTCTGTGAAACAGTTTCAAATGCATTATATACATTTTGATAGTCATCTGCCCAATCTGCGTATATTAATATTGCAGATGGTTTGGACTGATTAACGGCTTCAGAAAAACTTACTGCGTTAACCTTTAAACCGCATAATATTAATGACAAAAATAAAAATAAACCGAGAACTGTTTTTTTCATATTTATCCTCCTTTTATTTTATTAATTTTCAGAAGCTGAAAGAGTATCCATTTCTTCTGCCGATGCATAAGCTGAATGGCATCCGCAATCGCAGTATATTACTTCTCCGGTTGTTCCGCTTGATAAATCGGAAGCCAAATACAAACCTGCTTTACCCACATCATCCAAAGAAACATTTTTCTTTAGCGGTGCTCTCATTACAGCAGCTTTTAACATTTTTGAAAAACCTGAAATACCCATAGAAGCAAGTGTTTTTACCGGACCTGATGACAAGCAGTTAACCCTTATTCCTTTAGATCCTAAATCTACAGCTAAAAATCTCATAGAAGATTCTAATGCAGCTTTTGCAACACCCATTACGTTATAACTCGGAACAGAAAGAATGGAGCCTAAATAAGTAAGAGCCAATATTGAACCGCCTTCTTTCATAACAGGCTCTGCATATTTTGCAACGGTAACAAGTGAAAATGCACTTACACCCATTGCAATATTCCAAGCTTCTTTTGTTGTATCAATAAATCTGCCCATTAAAGCTTCTTTCGGAGCAAAAGCAACAGCATGAACCACAAAATCAATTTTACCGTATACTTTTTCAACTTCATCAAATACAGCTTTTACTTCATCTTCTTTTGTTACGTCACAACTCATTATAATTTTTGCATTCATTGACTCTGCAATCGGACGAACTCTTTTTTCCATTGCTTCACCCGCGTATGAAAATGCAATTTCCGCACCTGCTTCGTGAAGTTGTTTTGCTATTCCGTATGCAATTCCATGAGTATTAGAAACTCCGAATATTATTCCTTTTTTACCTTTCATTAAATCCATAAATAAAAACTCCTCTTTTTCTTTTACGATAAACATAGGATATCAAAAATAAGCTTCTAAATCAAGAATTGTAGTTATAATTTTTTATTTTTAAGTCATATTCTAAAATGTTATCTTCCTGTCTGATTTTATTAATCCAAGAAGTTTGTATATCACAAACAGACTCATTTCCTTTTGTGATTTTATGCACATAGTTATTCTCAATATCTGTTCTATAAGTTGAACATACCAATTCATCGTTTAAAAAAGTTTCACGATTGAATTTTATATTTAATGTTTTTAATGTATTTGTTTTTTTAAATTCATCTGTTGCAGTTGCTTCCGCTATATTTATATAACTTTTGTTATTTACATGATTGTTAAAATCTATATCCGACAAATTATTTTTATGAACAATTTCACTGACCTTTTCTTGTATATTGTGCAAAGTAAATTTTTTATGTTCTCCGAGCGTCAATTCATTATATACATCAAATTTTTCACTTACAATGTCAGTTTTGCATGGTCTTTTTGTATCTTGATCCAATACAAACCAACAACCGTTACCTTTTGCAAAAACTTTATCTTTATAATATAAGTTGAAATCTGTATATATTTTTAATTTAGTAAGCTCTGATATCCATATCTCTGTTTGTATTTCTTCTGACCAAAACGGCAAATTATCAGCAAATTCTATATTAAATTCGGAAACAATCCAATAGAGCTTTTTAGGAAATAAATCATATGCTGCCATTTTTTTTGTCGCACAAAATCTTGCAAAAGTATCTTGCAGATACATTATTGCTGAGATAGGCCTCAAACGATATTCACTAAGATCCATATTATCTAATATTACATTGTATTTATGAGAATATTTGTCCATTTTTAAAGCTCCTTTTAGTTTCATAATACCATAAAAGAGCTAATGCTCTTCTATTATACAGAAATTTAATGTATAATCTAAATATGAGAAGTTTACATTACCTCCTAATTCCGCTGATAGTATTTTTGATTGGATTACCTGCGGAGGCCGGAAATAAAATACAAGAAAACCATAATCAGCCCGAAATACTGGAACAAGTTCATCTAAATCTAAATGACGAAGATAATGAAGTTACTCAGTCTGCGCAAGTTGAAGAAAATCAGGATGAAAAAAGTTTAGCGAAAAAACTTGAAGCAGACTATGAACTTGAAGTGTGGAAATACGACATAGATTTTTTGTTAAAAGAAAAATTAATTCATAAATATGATGAAAACTCAAAAATGGACAGATTTCATATATGGGGCGCGTATAATGGTGATTTGGGATTATCTGTGTCAGAAAGTGGTTCCGTATCAAACCATTACGATACAAATGCCCTAAATTTGGGGTTTGACGGATTTACAAAAGATGAAAAATCAGATTTTAGAATAATGATGAGTTTCCCGACACGAACGAAAAGGAATTATGCACAAACGCTTTTTGCTGATGTATACGTAAGTTTTAATCAAATACCTAAACATAAAATTATTTTAGGACACACAAGAGCTCCTGTCGGAGTTGAAGGCGGAGGAAGTTCCTATACTTTACCGTTTATCAATCGTTCTCAAATATCAAGGAATTTCGGAACCGCAAGAAAAATCGGAGCACGGGTCAAGGGAGATTATGAATTTATTGATTATGATTTTGGCTTATATAGCTCAGATACTTATTTTCAAGAATTTTTTCCGGGCGGAGAGTTTGCGGGATGGGTAAATTTTAAACCGCTTGGAAAAAAAAACAAAGATAAATACGGAGAACTCACAATAGGAGGCGGAGTTGAAAGCGGGCACAGAGAAAATACTTATTGTGTAACAGGATTATATGCAGGGTATGAATATAAACGATTTTTGGCAAATTTTGAGTGGGCAAACGCTGACGGATATAACGGAACCGCCGGACATTCTATTGATAAACATGCCGGAGGTTTTTATACAACTCTCGGGTATATGCTTACAAAAAAATTGCAATTGCTGGTAAGATATGACGAATTAGATCCTGATAAAAATATCGGTAACAATAAAAAAAGAGAATATACAGCAGGAATTAACTACTATATAAAAGGACAGGCGCTTAAAGTCATGTTGAATTACGTATTTTGCCAAAATGATAATTCAAAAGATTCCCACAGAATAATACTGGGAACACAAATATTAATTTAAGTAAACTTTTTGCAAAACATTTTTTAAATGATATTATTAATATATAAGGGCGGGAGAAATAGAGATTTAATATTCAAATTACTACAAGTTTTTGTTTATGCCCATTCAGAGAGGAATATAATGAATTATCACAATATAACAAAAGATGACATGCTTAACGGTGACGGTTTAAGAGTTGTTTTATGGGTTGCAGGGTGCACTCATCATTGTCACAACTGCCAAAACCCTATAACTTGGGATGTTGCCGGAGGCGTTCCTTTTGATGAAAGCGCAGAACAAGAACTATTTGATGCATTAAATAAACCTTATATCTCCGGAATAACATTCTCCGGAGGAGATCCGCTTCACCCGTTTAACAGAGATGAGGTTTTTAGGCTCATAAAAAAAATAAGAAAAGAACTTCCGCAAAAAACAATTTGGCTTTATACAGGATTTTTATGGGAAGAAATTAAAGATATCCCTGATATATCAGATATTGATGTAATTGCAGAAGGCAAATTTGTTGAAGAACTTTTAGATCCGAAACTCCATTGGGTCGGAAGTTCAAACCAACGCGTAATTGATGTTAAACCTTCACTGGAAACCGGAAATATCGTTCTGCACGAAAAAACAAATGAATAATAAAACAGTTGACAAATAAGTATAAAATATTGTAAACTTATATTAAGACATAACCCCTTGTGTAGTATTATGATATCAAAAACCCCAAAAAAAGAGAGAGAAATAAACCTTAAAGGTGCTGTGCAAATTAGTCATAGCAGTTTTTTCGTGTATGAAGACGCAAACGGAAAAACATTTTTGAAAAACGGAAAAGACGAAAAAATACACAAATTTGCCGTACAAACAATGATAAATGAAAATCCGCATATTACACGAATTTTGAAAAAATTTAAAATTAAGCCTAATATAGATACCAAAACCCTGAGAGAACTGACAGGCGGACATATGAATGACACTTGCAACATTGCAATGGGTGTTTATTCTATATTATCTTCTGATATTAAGTGTCAAGTAGACAAGTCCACTCTTAAAGAAGCTTCTATGCTTCATGATTTGGGAAAAGTACTTATACCGTCTAAAATACTTAATAAGCCGGCTAAACTTAATTTTAAAGAACGAAAAATTATGAATATTCATTCCACTTTAGGATATGAACTTTTAAAAACTCAAAATCTTTCAGAAGAAACTTTGGCACTTATAAAATATCATCACCAAAATTTGAAGCATTCCGGTTATCCGACTCTGCCGGTTAATCATACAGAATCTGACTTGGGTGTACAAATTATATCTATTGCTGATAAATACAGCGCACTAAGAGAAGCACGAGTATACAGACGTCCTCTCTCTCGTATAGAGTCACTTTTAATCCTTTACCGCGAAGTAAGAGAAGGCAAAATACTTCCTGCAATATACAATGCTCTTTTTAAATACGCAGAAATTTATGATTGCTAAGATTTAGTATTGAGTCTGCGGAAAAATTACAAATTTTTCTCGCAGACTCGTAGGAACGGTTTCAAGCCAGACTGTATGCTATCCCGCATACAGTCTGGCTTTCACACACCGTATGTCGCTTGCGGGAAAGCCTCAAAAATCTGTCAATTTTTGGGTTTTTCCGCAAGCTCTATTTGCAATAACTTTCCAGCATTCCTTGTTCATTAAAATAAAAGCTGACAGAATTTCCTTCTTGACCGTTTTCACCTGCAAAACTTTCGTGATAACTTAACGGTTTATTATTTTCGTTATACCTTACTTCTTTGGTTTCTTTATCGTCTTTTACGGTTACGTATTTACCTTTATCAGAAAATATTTCAGTTGTTTTTGTTCTGTTATCGTCTAAATTTTCTGTTATAATTTGTTTATCTCCGTCGTACGCAACTTCTTTTTTGTCATCTTTAATTTTGGTTAAAATTCCGTCTGCCGAGAAAAATGCTGTAGTTTCACCGTTATCTGAAATAAATTTGTTAGACTCAATTGCGCCGTTTGAATAATAAGTTTTTTCTCCGTCAATATCTTTCAACCCGTCAATTTTTGCAAAACCTTCAGAAGGTCTTAAGTCAGGATTATTTACTTTATCTCTGGCTGCAGTATTCGGAATAGTCATTGTTTTGGAATAAGTATAAGATATCGGCATTCCGTCATAGAATTCAACATCAATACGTCTTTCTCCTAACTTATTAGTTTTATATTCTGAAAAATGCTCAACTTGTTTATTATTATCCATTTCTGCCGAATATGACACATTTTTTTCTTTTGGAGAATCAGCGCTTATATAATATTTCTTTGATTTTTCATCAAACTCAATGTATCTTTTTATTCCGTCTTCTTTTGTTGAAACGTTTGTTGATGAGGTTAATTTACCGTTTATATAATATGAGCGTTTAACAAGATCACCGCTATTTGGTGAATATTCACTAACAGTTAACTCTTCACCGTTATCTGTTTTTTCGTAAGATTGAGCAAAAATTTCTTTTCCGCTATTTTTACTTACAGTTGATATATAATGAACTTGTTCCTGATTTTCTTTATCCGGATAAAAATAAGTAACAGTATTTTCATCTCTTGAGATTACAGAATTCAGTTTACCATCGGAATTATATATCTTTTCTCCGATAATATTGTTAATATTTCTTTCGTTAAACTGCGGTTTTAATGTAACAACAAAAGGTTTTTCAGTGACATTTCTTACCAATCCTGCATTATAAGCAGATAATGCATCTAAGCCTTTAATATTTTGTTCGTTATCAGGATTTGTAATCAATGAAACCGATTCTTTCGGTTCCTCTGCTTTAAAACTTACTCTTTGAAATTTGTTTAAACCTATGCTGCTAATTTTTTGAATCATATACACATTTCTCCTACACTGTACTTATACATTTTATATTAAAACAAAAACTATCTTATTTTTGCCATTTTGTAACAAATTGTAAATAAAATTTACAAATTTAGTCAATTTTTCGGAATAAAAAAACTTTATATACATGTGTAGAACTTAAAAGGTGTTTTGTAGTATGGCATTAAATCCTCAAACATTATATGGATTATATGATAAAGGAATAATTGAATATGTTCCTACGGAACTGTTAATGCCATCTCCTATTGGAGCTATGACCCCTATGGTTAATCCGTATTTGAATTTAGCAAAACAAGGCGGTTTATATCAATCTCACGGAAACCAAACTGACAGCTTTTCACACGGTGCACAATATACGGCAAATTACCAAAATCCTTACTCACAAGTTTCTGCAATAGAAAATTCTGTTTCAGCAGGAGCAAAATCAAATAACAGTATAA
This sequence comes from Candidatus Gastranaerophilales bacterium, assembly GCA_905236505.1. GTDB lineage: Bacteria > Cyanobacteriota > Vampirovibrionia > Gastranaerophilales > Gastranaerophilaceae > CAG-196. The sequence goes on along the minus strand of CAJOPY010000015.1, from coordinate 9,301 downwards.
AAACAATGTTTAACGGTATCGGAACAGGTGAAAAATCTCATTCTGTTGGAAGTATGTTCGGTATAGGAAACACAGGATATAAAAAAACTCATTCAACAAATGCTTTCGGAGAAGGTAACGGAGTCGGCGCGCAGTCTTCAATGAATATAGAAAGCAGTTTTGGCGGATTTCAAGATGTAAAAAATGGCATAAATGAAGGTGTAAATACAACTTCTGCTTTCTATAACGGTATTCCTAACATTGTTAAAGGAATTGCTGCCGGAATAATCGGAACAATTGCAATTGTTTCACTGTTTAAAAGAGGTAAAAAGCCTCCGGTTAAAACACAAAGCAGCATTTGGCAAAAAATAAATCCGATGAATTGGTTTAAGAAAAAATAAATAATCTTATATATTATTAACCTTATTAAAATACCTTATTTAAGTTTTATTTGCCCTTTTTTAAGGGCTTTTTATTTTTAGAATATCTCTTTATCTTTAATATATCTTGGTCGGTTTTTTACTTCATTAAATATTTGTCCCAAATATTCTCCTATTATGCCCAGACAAAAAATCTGCAAACCGCCGAAAAATGCCAGCAATATTACAATTGTTGCATAACCGTTCGGAATATTATTCAGACAATACTTTTCGTATAAAACTTCTATTCCGAGACAAAGACTGCCCATCATAGTAAGAACACCTAAAACAGCAATTACTCTTAACGGTACAATACTAAATGCAGTAAGTCCGTTTAGCGCAAGGCTTGTCAATGAAAAGAAGTTAAATTTTGATTTCCCCAATTTTCTTGGTTTTACATCAAAACGAACGTATGACGTTTTCAAACCGATTTCATGGAAAAAGCCTCTCAAGAACAAACCTTCTTCAGGATATTCACTCAAAATATCAAGACCTCGCCTGCTTACTAAACGAAAATCCGAGTGATTTAAAGGAATTTTAACACCTAATATATTCATTAATTTATAAAAACTTATTGCGGTTATTTTTTTAAACAATGTATCTGTTTTTCTGTTATTTCTTATCCCTGAAACAATATCAGAACCGTTATGAAACTCATCTATAAATGTTTCTATAGAATTTTCATCCTGCTGAAGGTCTGCATCAATGGATATTACACAATCGCACCCTATTTTTCTGACATCTAAAAGTCCGGCTATCAGTGCTTTTTGGTTTCCGTAATTTCTGATAAACTTTGTACCTTTGACTTTTGAACCGTATTTTTCATGCAGTTCCGTTATTGCGTCCCAAGTTCCGTCCTTAGAGCCGTCATCTACCAAATAAAGATAACTGGTTTCGGATATTTTACCTTTTTCACAAAGACCATTTAATATGTTTATAAGAACTTCTACCGTATATCTTATTACGGCCTCCTCGTTATAACAAGGAATTATAATTGCCAATTCGGATTTTTTTTCACTCATTGTCAACCTCTCAAAAATATAATACAATAAAATGCGAAAGTTGAGAAGTTAATTATATGACTAAAAAATTTATTTTAAATGCAGATGATTTTGGCATGAATAGTGCGTTTAATACCGCCGTTTTAGAGGGGTGTAAGTCAGGTATACTAAAAAGTGCAAGTATTGTTGCAAACGGAGAAGGGTACGATGATGCCGTAAAAAGAGTTATACCGGAATGCCAAAATTTGGGTATAGGAGTTCATCTTAATATTATAGAAGGAAAATCTATTCTTAATAATATAGATGAAATATCTGATATAAACAGAGATTTTATTAATTCATTTCCTAAATTACTAATAAAATCGCTGAACTTTTATAACAAAAATTTTATAAAAGATGTAGAATACGAATTTAAAGCTCAAATAGAAAAGGTTCTTTCTTCCGGAATAAATATTACACACTTAGATTCTCACGTTCACGTACACGCTATTCCACCGATTTTTGAAGTAGTATGCAAGCTTGCAAAAGAATACAACATAAAACAAGTGCGAACACAATTTGAAAAACCTTATCTAATTCCTGACATATATATTCATTTGAATAAAAAATATCCTGTTAATCTTATTAAGATAGCATTACTAAATACATTTTCTACAATAAACAAAAAAACAATAAAAAAATATAACCTTGAAACCAATGATTATTTGATAGGTGTCGGATATACTTCTATGATGAACAACATGACAGTTTCATACGGATTAAATATATTAAAAAATAAAGAAAACATTGTAGCGGAAGCTCTTATTCACCCGTGCAGATATGAAGACGGTATTATTGATAATCATTTTACGGAATATCAAATTACCCAAAGTGAAAAATTAAAAACAGCAATAGAAAACATGGGATACGAAATCGGAAATTATTCTTTTTAACAGGGATTATGCAGTAAAAGTTGAAAATGCTTGTTATTATTGTTTTTTAGCAGATAAAAAATCTTACAAAAAATTAAGAAAACAAGTCTTGTCATTGCTTCAGTGGCAAGCCTTTGCCACTGAAGCAATCCGGCTTTTGTATATAAGTTAACAAATCTTGTTTTGATTAAATAAAAATAGTTAATAAAAGGCTGGATCACCACGCCCTAACGGGCTCGTGATGACATGGACTTGTTTATCTGCCGCGAATTACAATAGTTTTCCCTCTAAAGAGAATAATGTTTTAAACTTTTATCTGCTTTAAAACTGGAGTTTCGCCCCAAGAGTTTCTTTCGCACTTTCTTTGACCGCAAAGAAAGTGCATGGAAAAACAGTTTAAGCAATGACGCTTATGTATTTGATTAAATTGATACTTACGTATCAATATTTGTTGCATATACAGCGTTTGCTTCAATAAATTCTCTTCTCGGCTCTACTTTGTCGCCCATCAAAACATCAAACAACTGATCGCACATCATTGCATCTTCCAAGTTAACCTTTAATAAAGTTCTTGTTTCCGGATCCATTGTTGTTTCCCAAAGTTGTTGAGGCATCATTTCGCCTAAACCTTTAAATCTCTGTATTTGAAGTCCTTTTTGCCCTCTGTCATCAACAATTTTTTGTAATTGTTCAAATGATGTTATCTCTGTTTCGCCGCTTTCGCTTTCTAAAATCAATTTTTCTTCTTCTTCAATCAAATAATCACGAATTAGCGGATATGCATTTTTCAAACGTTTAAATTCATTTGATTTTATGATATTTGCAGTTATCATCTCGTGTTCATTTTCAAACAATTTTAATTCTATTGCATATCTTCCGACTTCCGGATTGTATTTTAAATCAACTTCATAATTTTTAGCCTCAGATATATTGTAGTTTTCGGCATGGTCTTTAAGATAGTGCGCCAAATAATCTACAACTTCTGTCATTTTTGCTTGATCCGTAAAATCTTCCGCTTTTACATCCGAACGGATTAAACCGCGAAGAACAACAGACGGAATAATGTTTAAAATCGGGTTATTGTAAGCTCTGTAGAATGTTTGCATATTTGCAAGCAACTCTGCTAAAGCATCACCGGTTTTAACTTTAGATTTCGTTTTGTCAGAAAGACTGAGTGATTTTATACCGCGTTCTTTTAACATTTTATCAAGCGCGTGCTCATCATACAAATATTCAGAAGTCTTACCCTGCGTAACTTTGAACAAAGGCGGCTGCGCTATATAAACATATCCGTTTTCAATAAGCGGTTTTGCATAACGGAAAAAGAATGTTAAAAGAAGTGTTCTGATATGAGCACCGTCAACATCAGCATCTGTCATAATAATGATTTTATGGTATCTGAGTTTTTCAAGATTAAATTCATCTTCGTTTTTACTTATGGTAATACCAAAAGCTTGAACCATAGATTGAATTTCATTATTTGCATAAATCTTATCAAGACGCGCTTTTTCAACATTCAGAATTTTTCCTCTGAGAGGAAGAATAGCTTGAAACATTCTGTTTCTGCCCTGTTTTGCAGAACCGCCTGCTGAATCTCCCTCAACAATAAATATTTCACACTTTTCAGGTTCTCTGTTTGAACAATCAGCAAGTTTTCCGGGAAGAGTAGAATTTTCCAAAACAGATTTACGTCTTGTAAGCTCTCTTGCCTTTCTTGCAGCCTCTCTTGCTCTTTGTGCCTGAAGTGTTTTTTCAATAATTAAACGTGCAAGTTTTGGGTTAAATTCTAACCATTCTTGTAATTTTTCTTTTACTACATCCTGTACGCACCCCATAACTTCTGAGTTACCGAGTTTTTCTTTTGTTTGACCCTCAAACTCAGGGTTTTCAATCTTTACGGAAACAATTGCGGTTAGACCTTCACGCACATCATCTCCTGTCAGATTTTGTTCGGAATCTTTTAAAATTTTATTTGCTCTTGCATAATCATTTAATACACGTGTAATTGCATTACGAAAACCTGTTAAGTGAGTTCCGCCTTGATGAGTGTTTATATTATTTGCAAACGACAATATTGATTCGTTATAAGAATCTGTATATTGCATTGCAACTTCAACCCTGATTTTGTCTACCATTTTATCCATATAAATAGGCTCATCAAACATAACTGTTTTGTTTTGATTTAAGAATGATACGTAAGATGCTATACCGCCTTCATAGTGGAATGTTTCATCTTTTTCTGATTTTAGATTATGAAGAATAATTTTTAACCCTTTATTCAAGAAAGCCATCTCACGAAGCCTTGTTGCAACAACATCGGCATCAATTTCCGTTGTTTCGGTAAATATCTCAGGATCAAGCCAGAATGTTGATTTTGTACCGGTTTTTGTTGTCGGAGCGATTTTTTCTACCTGAGAAACAGGCTCTCCGCGAAGATATGATTGTTTCCATACATATCCGTCACGTGATACTTCAACTACCATTTTTTCAGAAAGAGCGTTAACAACTGATGCCCCTACACCGTGAAGGCCTCCGGATACTTTATAACCGCCGTCACCGAATTTTCCGCCGGCGTGAAGTACGGTATGCACAATCTCTAATGCGGATTTTCCGGAATCCGGCTTTATATCTACAGGAATACCGCGTCCGTTATCTTCAACTGACACACTGTTATCTTTATTGATTGTTACGTGAATTTCCGTACAAAAACCAGCCAAAGATTCGTCTATAGAATTATCCACTATCTCGTATATACAATGGTGCAAACCTCTTTGAGATGTTGAACCTATGTACATACCGGGACGAAGTCTTACCGCTTCTAAACCCTCTAAAACACGTATATTACTAGCATCATAACTCTGTGTCATTTATCCCCCTCTGCGAATTCCCTATATTCCAAGTGAATTAAATCCCTCATAACTATGCATATATAAGTATTGTACCATAAAAAATAAAATCCAGTCAATGTTTAAACTGCAAAATATTAAATATAAAGTTTCTGTATAAAAACTTTATTTTATAATTATTATAAAGCAAATGAGTTGAATAAAAGGAGATAATATGTTTTATTTTGATACATATAACGGTCAAAAAGTTTTAAGAAGCAGTTTGCTTGAAGGATTAAATGCATTTTTCACTCTTAAACAAGAAAAACCGTTTGATTTCGGGAGAAAACGTATCATTGCTCCTGTCCAAACTCATAGCGACAATGTTTCAATAATAGATGATAAAACAAATGAATATCCGAACACAGACGGACTTATTTGCAAAAGCAAAAATGTAACCTACTATTTAAAATTTGCAGATTGTACACCTATTATTTTTTATGATCCTGTTAATAAAATATCAGCCATAGCCCATGCCGGTTGGCGCGGAACAGCTTCAAAAATAGGCGTAAAAACTTTTAACATTATGCATGAAAAATTCGGCTCTGATGCAAAAGATGTTATAGCGGTAATAGGAACTTCCATATCTGTTTGTTGTTATGAAGTAAGTGATGATGTTAAAAACGCTCTTTGTTCAACAATAAAAAATAACAAAGATTGTTATAAAAATAATCACGTAGATTTAAAAATAATAAATCAAAGGCAGTTATACGAAGCCGGAATAACAAAGATTGACATCTCTCCTTACTGTACATCGTGCAACAACGAATTATTTTATTCTTACAGAAAAGAAAACAAAACAACAATGCGACACTATGCGGTAGTTGTACAATAATAACTACACAAAATTACCGCACTATGCGCCTGCGGGTTTACACATCTATAATTAAATCTCCTGCCAGCTTTTTGAAAATTTATATTTCTTTTGTTAAGGAGTTGATATCTGTACCTAGAACATTTGCAATATCCAATACTTTCAGTACAGTCGGGTTAATCTTGCCTGTTTCTATAAGACTTACGGAATTTCTTGATATATTCGTAAGTTCAGCAAGCTTCTCCTGCGAAATATTCTTTCTTAAGCGTTCGCTTTTAATGTTAATACCTAAATTTTTTAAACGTTTTTTATCTAACATACTTATATTTTCTTGCAGGGCAATGTCATCTTCAATACATTATAATACTTTTTAGTAGAAGATACTGTGCTCCGTAAACTAAAACCTTAAAATATTATCACTATGCTGAATAAAATTAACCTGTTATTTCATGGTTTTATGCCATGTATGTTAATTATGCAACTATTATATTGTTATAAATTTAAAAATGCTATATAACATATTGGTACAAAATGAAAAAATATATTTGTTGAAAAGTTTTTCATGTTCTTTTAAAATTATAAAAAAGAGGACAAAATGGCAGAAAAGAAAAGAATATTAATTGTAGATGATGACACTGAAATTCGTGATTTATTGGAATTTGATATTGCATCAAGCGGATATTATACAGACACAGCAAAAGACGGCATGGAAGGGCTAAATAAAGCATTGAACAACAAGTATGACTTAATTCTTCTTGATGTAATGATGCCAAAGATGAACGGTTTTGATGTATGCAGAAATATTCGTCAGGCAAAAATTAATGTCCCGATACTAATGCTTACAGCTAAAGGGACGATAGGAGATAAAACAAGCGGATTTGATAGCGGCGCTGATGATTATCTGGTAAAACCTTTTGACATACAGGAAGTTCTTTTAAGAATTCGTGTTCTTTTAAGACGGGTAGAACCGGTAAAAGACTCTATGACATCTTCTGAAATACTTGAAGCTGGTGATATTGAAATATTACCGGATACTTTGGAAGCAATTGTTACAAATAAAAGAATAAAACTTACTCCTACAGAGTTTGAAATATTGTATTGTTTAATCCAGCATTTTAACAAATCGGTTACCCTTGCAACCTTGTTAGAGGAAGTTTGGGGATACTCAAGCGATGAAGATGTCAGAATGCTAAGAGTTCATGTTGGAGCTTTGAGAAACAAAATAGAACCTGACTCCAAAAATCCAAAATATTTACATACAGTAACAAATGTCGGTTATAAACTTACTCCGTTCGGAGAAAGCGCATAAATATAAAATAATAATATAGTTTGCGGAGATTAAAATGGTACAATTTTTTTCAAAAAGAAGATTAAAAATAGCTGAACAAATTATTGTTGTAAGTTTTGTTGCCGTTTTAATTCCGATGAGCGTAAGCGGCATTGTAATAAATAATATTAACCAACAATCAAATCGCTCGCAATTGCGTTCTGCTGCAGTACTTATTGCAAAAATCGTATCAGAAGAAATTGATGTTTTTTATAAATCTATAAATAACGAGTTATATCAAATTACGGAAACATTAGAATATTACAATAATAAAGAACAAGAACAAGAATTTTTAGATAAAATTGCAAACGGAATGCAATTTTATGAAGAATTGGAAATATGTGATAACGAACACGAACTCAGTAAATTCAATCATTACAATACCAAAAATAATTATGTAGTCATAAAAAAACCGCTAAAAAACGGCAGAATATTAGTTGCTGTTTTAAACACAGATGATTTAAAAGAAAACTTATTCAATACAGTTGCGGAAGATAAACGTCAAATATATGTTTTAAACGGAGAAACAAGATCTCTTTTAGCTTCAAGTAATTATACCGAAAGCGGATTTAAAGACAGTATGGAACAACTTCCCCAAAAATTGACAGATAATAAACCGGTTATTTTTGGAGATACCAAAAACCTTCCGCTTGTATATTTAAATAAAACAACTCCTAAAGCTGTAATTATTGTAAATACTACAGAAGCAGTTAAGAAGAAAGCAATAGACCACAATCGTGATAAGATAGTTTTGTCAATCATTATTGCTATGCTTACGATATTTTTTGTGGTAGGATTGTACACTTCATATTTATATATTAATATTCGTCAATTGTTCAAAGCAATTATTGCTATATCTAAAGGTAATTATGAGCGAAGAATACGTTTGCTGACAAATATTTTTACTCCGTTTGAGCTTGTATTTTTGGGAACGGAATTTAACAAGATGGTAAATCAGATACACAAATCGTATATTCAATTAAAAAAGAAAAACAAAGAGTTAAAACAACTAAACGAATTTCGTTCAAATATGATTGACACTGTCAGTCACGAGTTCAGAACACCTTTAACAAGCATACAAGGTTATACATCAAGGCTTTTAAGGCAAGATATTCAGATAGACGAAGAAACAAAACAAAAGTCGCTTATGATAATTAAACGTCAATCCGAGCGCCTAAAACGTATGATAGAAGACTTACTTGTAATTCCGGATATAGAAGGCGCAAGATTAAACGTCAATTTAACGGATATTCCGATAAATACAGTATTGGAGAATTCTCTACTTTTAGTTAAAAACGATACCGGAAAAGAGATAATTAATAATCTACAGGATTGTGACACAAAAATCATTGCAGATATAGACAGAATTGAGCAAGTATTCGTTAACCTTGTAGAAAATGCCATAAAATATGCTAAAGAAAATACTCCTATAATTATAGAAGGTGAAAAAGAAGGAGAAAATCTTATTATAAGTATTAAAAATGAGTATGATATCATTCCGAGAGAAAAACTTAAAACTCTTTTTGATAAATTTACGCGTGTAGATGATTCCACAACCAGAACAACAAGAGGAACCGGCTTGGGTTTATTTATTGTAAAAGGGCTTATGGAAGCAATGAATGGTGATATAAGGCTTTATTCCAATGAAGAGTGCGGTTTTGAAGCAAAACTTTACATTCCGATTATCTACGGATAGGATTACCCCTCCATATTATTATACGGGATTTATCAAAGAACTTACGTTTTTACCCCAAAGTTGAAAAAAGAATAAAGATGGGTTATAATATAAACAATAGGGTGGCGGTTTGTCAGACCAGCCAGATACTCTGTTACGAAGTCTTAAGCGGTACCTACTTTTTTAAGCGGGTGCCGTTTTTAATTATGAAGATGATTAGGAATATCAGAAACAAACTAATATTAAAATCATTCATAACGACCTCCTTTCTTTCGGGGACCAACCCGAAG
>CAJOPY010000014.1 GCA_905236505.1 Candidatus Gastranaerophilales bacterium | reverse complement strand
TATATTTAGTATTATTACAATGATAAATGTGGGATTTTTACAAGGTATAGCCGTAATAGGAATAGGACTTATCTTGTTAGTTTATGGTTTTTATACTATTTATATTCTTGTTTCAATTCATGATAATTTAGCAGAAATAAACAATAAATTTACCAATAAGCAAACTGAAAATCTATAATGTAGTTAAAATAAATTACAACGTTTCTATTGCAGTATTAATAACCCAGCCGTCTTCACGAAAATAAGCGTAATTATTTTTCCCCAAACAAATTTTTTTAGGATTATTTTTTAACCAATTTTCCAATATATTCAGTGCTTTACTGAAAAGTTCTTTTCCGTAACGTTCAATAAGCGTACAGTATTGATTATCCGTCAAAATAATTAAACTTGTTTCCGGAATATAAGCGGTTCTGTTTTCGTTATTATAACTTTTTCTTCCGCCCTTTTTTCCGTTTTTTGCACTTGCGTATTTTTTCCTCACGATTAAATATCCTCCTTAAAAGGTGCTCCGAATCTTTTGACAAGTTCTATTACTGTTTCTTTCATTTTGCAGTTATGATACTTATAAAAATATATTTTATATAATATGCACTTACTGCAGTTACAACCAAGCTTATAACATTCTTTTGCTGTAGGTGTCCAATTTTTAGTAGTTGTTTCACAACATGCAACATTGTATCTGTTTATCATATATAACTCCGCCCTATCTTTTAAAAACTTGTGATTTTATTTGACATAATTATTAATATATGTTTTAATGTAAATTATAAACATACTTTTGTATATATATTGTAAGATAATATGATACAAATGTCAAGTGTTATTTTCTTATAAGGTGAAACTATGAATTTAGATGAACTTAGGAATTTAATCTCCGATAATATAGGAGTTCCGGTAAATCAATCTTTGTTAGCGGAAAGTCTGGGAATTACAAGACAAACAATCAGCAACAGAATTAAAAATGAAAGTGAAGTTACTGTATCTGAACTTCAAAAAGCGGAGTGTTTTTTTAATATAAGCTTGTTTAACACGACTGCAAACCAAGAAGGGCTTACGTATGTTGATTATTACAAAGATGTTTTTGCTAGCTGCGGAAACGGAAGTATTGTGTTTTCAAGTGAAAAAACAAAGCTGCCCATATCAACATCAATGATAACCGGATATTCAAAAAACAAATTATATTCAGTAATTAATGCGACAGGAAACAGCATGGCGCCGACAATATCAGGAGGGGACAAACTTATTGTTGAACATTGGAACGGCGACCAAATACAAGACAATAAAATTTATGTTTTTTGTTACAACAGTGAATTTTTTGTAAAACGTTTGTCTAAAAATATTGATGAAATTATTATAAAATCAGACAATCCCGAATATCGCACCAGAACAATAAGTGCAAAATCAGTGAATGACTTAATTTTAATCGGAAAAATTGTAGGTTCCGTAAAGTCTTTAGACTAAGCTTTTATACATTTCCAAATATTTTTTAGCACTTTCTTTCCAGCTAAAATCAGCAGACATTGCGGATTTTCTCATTGCATTCAGTGTGTATTTGTCATCATATACGTTTAACGCACAATAAATAGCATCTTTCATTGCGTGTCCATCGTATCCCCAGAATTTAAATCCGGTAGAATCATTAAGCGGATACCCTACAACAGTGTCCTCCAAACCGCCGGTTGCCCGTACAATCGGAAGAGAGCCGTATCTCATTGCAATAAGTTGCGATAAACCGCAAGGCTCAAATTTTGACGGCATAAGGAAGAAGTCGCTTCCTGCATATATTTGATTTGCAAGATCGCCCCTATATCCAACGTAGGCTCTTATGTTAGGAGTATTGTTTGATAGCCATATGAATAAGTTTTCATATGATTTATCTCCTGTGCCTAAGAATATAAAATCTGCATTCATATAGCATAAATCATTTTCCGCTTGTCTTATTAAATCCACGCCCTTTTGGTCTACAAGACGTGAAATCATTGCAATAAGCGGTCTTTGTGGATTGTATTTAAGTCCGAAATATTCTAAAATATGTTTTTTATTTTCTTCTTTTTTGTCTATAGATTTTATATCATAATTTTTAATAAGATTTTTATCTGTTTTGGGGTTGAAAGCATCATAGTCTATTCCGTTTACGATACCCAAAAGTTTTCCTGTATGACCTCTTAGCGTATAATCCATACCTTCGCCGTATTCTCCTGTTAAAATTTCGTTTGCATAGTTAGGGGAAACCGCAACTACTTTGTCGGAATAGTTAATAGCTCCTTTCATCCAGTTTACCCTCCCGTAGTGTTCACAGCCCCATTCGTTGAATACAATATCTTTTCTCATATTTGCAAAATCAAGAATATCTTCAAACCAAACCCCCTGATATGCCAAATTATGGATTTCAAAAACGTTTTTAACACCTTTTCCGTTATTTGCTCCTGCCCAAAATTCGTCAAACTTATAATTTGCTTTTATATACAAAGGTATCATGGCTGTGTGCCAATCATTAGAATGGATTATGTCAGCTCTAAAGTTTAATTGTTTAGCGTATTCTAATGTAGCAAGAGAAAATGCAATATATCGTTCGTGTTCGTATCTTGGATCAAGCCATCTTGGATAAACTTCGTGGAAGCAAGAGAAGTACCAATCATTTTGTACAAAGAACACATTTATTTTTGTACCGGGAAGTTTTGTCATATGGAGTTTAAATTTTTGAGGATAGCAGCCGAAAGTTATCCACATTTCGGAATTCTCCAATTCTTTAAGCCCCCACTTTTTATAATCAATACATCCGTGAAGAGGAGTAAAAATTGCAATTTCAGCGTCTTTTTCAAGGGCTTTTGGAAGGCTTCCGACAACATCGGATAAACCGCCTGCTTTAGAAAATGGTGCAACTTCTGCTGATGCAAACAATATTTTCATAATTACTCCTTTATCTCTTCTTATTTTGCGACTTGTGATTTATTCTTATAAAAATCTCTATATATATAATAATACAAAAATTATAAAGTATTAAATATTCTGTCGCCGGCATCACCCATACCCGGAACAATGTATCCTCTTTCGTTGAGATGAGAATCAACTGCCGCTACAATGAGTTGAACATTAGGAAATTCTTCAAAAACAGCATCTATTCCTTGCGGTGAGGATATCATACAAACGCAGCAAATGTTTGATTCCGGAATGCCTTTATCCACATACAATTTTATAGCCTCTTTCAGAGAATTCCCTGTTGCGAGCATCGGGTCTGTGATGTATACATAGTATTTTTCCGGATTATCAACAGGCATTGGAACTTTATTATAGTACCAAACCGGTTTTAGGGTTTTTTCATCTCTGTACATTCCTATATGTCTTATAGTTGCTTGTGGTAAAATATCTACTGCTTCGTCGGTAAATATCAGTCCGGCACGAAGAATAGGTGAGATAATAATTGTGATATCATCATTTATTGTATTGCTTACGCAATGAGCAACCGGCGTATCAAATTCAGTTTCTTTTTGGGGAAGATTTTTTGTTGCTTCGTATAAAAGAATTCTGGTAAGTTTTCTTGCTGCAAGGCGTACGCCTTGAGTGTCTGTATTTTTATTCCTGATTGTGCATAAACTTTGGTTAACAATAGGATTTGAGATTATTTTTAAATTATTTTTTTCTGACATTTTCAATATTTCTCCTTAAATTATCCGCTCTTTCTTTTGAACGGTCTAATACTTCATCTGTATATTTCAAAAACTCCTTAGGATTTTGGTCTGATTTTTTGTATTTAGGAAGTTCTATTTGATTAAGCTTATGTCCGAAATCTGATGATGTGTATATAATATCACCAATTCTTTTAAACATGTCGTTTAAAAGTCCGGCAGCGTCGTGCAATCGTTTAGGCGGACTTACTGTTAAAATCGGAACGGTTTTATCAATGTATGTGTTTTCGTCAGGAAGGTATAACTCTAGTGATTTAGAACCTGCCATGCCGCTGAATTCAACTGTAGCGACTGTTCCTTGCGGGATAGTTATATTTTTGTCGGTAATAATAAATTTAACTAAGACTTCGTCGTTTCCGGCGGGTTTTATTTTTGTAATATGACCGACATCAACTCCCATTGCGCGAACTGAAGAGCCGACAATCAGACCGTCAATGTCCGGCATGTAAATTGAGTATCTGTTATCCATTTTGGATGTTTTAATATTTGCAATAAACAAAAAGATAACTATTAATAGTATTAAAATCAGCCAAAAAAGCAATTCCATACTGTGAGTAACATAAAAAACATTTCTCTCTTTTTTATCGCTCATATTAGTAATTATTATATATAAAATCATTGTTTTGTTCAATAAATTTTCAAATGATTTTGTTTCTGTTTCGTTTTTTTAGATTTTATGTAAAGTTTTGTAAATAAATTTAAATAAATTTAATCCAAAAAAGCAATTTTGCTAAAAATATTTACTTTATATATATAAGGATAACAAGAGGTATAAAATCATGAATTTTGGATTTTCATTATTTTTAGGCAGAGGCTTCACCCCGTTTGGCGGTGGGTTTATGTCAATGCCTTTCTTCAGACCTATGCCTGCTTGTTCATTGTGGAATATGGGTTTAAGTATTCCGCCTGCACTTCCGTATGTTCCGTTTGGTGGTGATTTTGGTTCATATTTGGATATGCCTTTAATGCGTGATACAAGCGCAGATATTTGGTTAAATCCTCAGCTTGCAATGCGACAAGCTCCAAGTATGCCTTTTGGTCAAATGCCGACAATTCCGGGACTTGATTCTTGGAATCCTGCAGCTAAACCTGCTAAGCCGGAAACAGCAGAAGAGAAAAAAGAGAGAGAAGCTAAAGAAGCAAAAGAAAAAGAAGAGAAAGAAGCTAAAACAAAAAGAGATAATGAAGCTAAAATAAAGAATGACAGTTATAAACAAGTTTTTGATAAACTCTCTGAAGTTATGAGTATTAATTCAAGCGATTATAAAATATTAAAAGCTGAATACGATCAAGCGATAGCAGAAACTGATGAAGAAAAAAGACTTGAAAAATTAAAAACATTATTTGGTAAAATAAAACCTGAATATTTAAGAAAAGCTATTTTAGAAACAGATGATGTTAAAATGCAATTAATAAAAGCCGGATACAATTTCCCTGACAGCAAAAACCCGCTTATTACAACTTCAAACGGTAATGCTGCTATAGATTTTGAAGGCTTGCATTCAGAAATTGAAAGCAAGAAAGCAAGTGCATTGCTTCCGCAAATTACAGCAAGACTTGATGCGGGACGTAATGAAACTAACGATGTATTATTGTTCCTAAGTACTTGGAATAACAAATATCCGAGTGAAAAAGGATTTTTAAGAACAATTGCAACAAATATGCCATCAAAAGTACAAGACCAAACAATTTGGAAAAAAGCTTGTGTAGCAGTAGCAAATGCATTGAGTGATAAAGCTGATAACTTTATCACTGAAAACGGTACTTCTCAAAACTTTAAAAAACTGACAGGATTGAAAAATAAAGTAACTGATGCATTAAAACCGATTAATGAATCCAGACAAAATGCAATTACTGAAGGCCAAGTTACCAAACTTGCAGATGCTTGTGATAAATTGTACGCATATTTAAGAATACAAGAAGCTAAGGTTGCAGATAGAGCTATAAAACAAGAGTTTGCTGCAGATATGAATGCCGTAAAAGCGGGAACAATCAAAGATAACATGATTTTAGAAGATACAAAGACTGATTTAAAATCAGAAGGGATTAACGTTCCGGCTGATAAAGAGCTTGATGAACTTCCGAAACAAGAATCTGCATTAGATGTTTCTGCGGCTCCTGCAGGTCCTGCAAGTCCGGCCGGCGGAGACGACGAAGGTGATGAACAAGATTGGACAGAGGAAGATGACGCTGACGGCGAAAGCAGAGTAGCTTATCTTACCGGTGAAGATGTACAAGCACTGACAAAACATACATCTACAAACGGAAAGACATATTATCGTACACAACGTATATATGCGCCAAAAACTAAAGAAACACTAGTACCTGCAAAATTTTATGCAGTTGTTGGTGACAAACTTGTAGAAGTTAAGCAGAATAAACAAGGAAAATACACAATTCCGACAACAGAAGAAGAGGTAAAAGATTCAAAAGACGTAACAATACAAGAAGTTTTGGATTATCAAAATACAACAGCTGTTATAAAAGACTTGATAGCTTCAAAGAAAATAGAAAAAGTTGCAATAGTACCTAATAAAAACAGATATGTTTACAAATCCACAAAAGCAGAATCTGACGGAAAAATACATTGGTATCTGTTAAGAGGTAATAAACTTTATGAAATAAAAGATTGTAAAAACGTTGATGAAAAAACGGGAAGAGCTTATTTTAATAAAAAAGGACAAACGAGCATACTTTTAGGTGATAAGAAGATTGCGGACCATTTGGTTGAGTATGGTTCTCAAACAGAAACTGAGCCTGAAGAGGAAGAAAAACCAGCAGCAACAGAAGAACAAGCAGAATTAAAAACAAACGTAGATATAAGCTCTATAGAAAGCGTTATGTGCTCATTAGATGAATTAGGTCTGGAACAAACAGCAATTAGTGGCTGGTTTACCACTTCAGACAAGAAAAAAGTTTACAGGTACGATGGCGGAAAGCTTGTTGAAGAAAAAGGTGTAACTGAAATCAATAGTGATGGTACTATTAAACGTAACAATAGAATAGAATATGTAACTGAAGTAGAAAAACCTAATAAAAGCGGTAAAGATTTAAGACGTGCTTTGTATGCAAAAACATCTGATTATAGTGCAGCAAAAAAAGAACTGAATAATTTCTTAAAACTTGAAACAGCTGAAGAAGTGATTGAGTTCTATGAAGGATACGAAGATGAAAGAAGCTGGAATAATTTCATCAATAGCAAAATGTGTGCTCAAATATACACAGAAAAAGGGTTTAAAAAGAAAGAAGAATATTTGAGAAAAATAGCATCAAAAATGGCTAAATTAATGAGAACAGAAGGATACGAAGAAGGTGACGATGACTATGATGATATGATGCATTTTGCAACTACATTTGGTAATACAGAAAAAAGTACCGATATATTCAAGAATTCCCGTTGGAGAAGATGGTGGTCTTGGGGACCAAACATGGGATTTGTTGGTAAATCGCCGCTCCTTTCAGCAGCAAAAAGAATGGACGATATAATTGAAAACTTTATAAAAAAATACAGAGAAAACCATCCTGACGGAAGTGTTGAACTGGCAACACCGGAGGAATAGTCTATAGACAGAATTGGACGGTTTTAGTTACAACAGCAGAAAATATATACACTACCCCAAAAGGAGAAACGAAAAATATGCATATAAATAGGAATTAGATTAGAATTAGCAAAGATGTAAGATGGTTAAATTAAAAATGCCGGAGTCCTCGCCGGCTTTTTTTTATGATTATAATATAAATTTTATGTGCGGAATTATTTTTAAAAATTAAAAAAATCAGGGTATATTTTACCCTGATTTTTAAATAGTTAAAAGAATTACAATTGAACTAACCGTTTAACTGGCTCATAACTTCTTCTGCAAAGTTATCGCTTCTTTTTTCAAGTCCTTCACCAAGAACAAATCTGTCAAACTTAAGAATAGAAAGTTTGCCTGAGATTAATTGTTCAATAGTTTGATCCGGATTTTTTACAAACGGTTGTTCTACCAAACATCTTTGTGCCATCAATTTATTTACACGACCTTCAACAATTTTTGCTCTGATTTGTTCAGGTTTCTTTTGCAAATCTTCTTTTCCCATTTCAATTCTTGTTTCTTCTTCAACAACAGAATCAGGAATGTCTGCTCTTGAAACAAATTCAGGAGCAGATGATGCAATATGAAGACAGAGATCTTTTGTTAATGCTTCATCTTTACTATCGGTTAATAAAAGAACGCCGATTTTACCGTTATGAATGTAAGTTGAAGTATTTCCTTCGTATCTTATAAATCTTCTTACAGTAATTTTTTCACCTATTGATGCAATTTTTTCTTTGATAACATCAGATATTGGCTTTCCGCAATTTTCGCAAACCGATGATAATAAAGCATCAACGCTTGCAGGATTTGTTTCTGCAATTTTCTTAGCTAAGCAATCTGTTAATTCAATAAATTCTGCGTTTTTAGCAACAAAGTCTGTTTCACAGTTAACTTCTACCATAGCGCCGTAACCTTCTCCTACATAAGAGCCGATTCTTCCTTCTGCAGCTATTCTGCCCATTTTCTTATCAGCAGAAGCGATTCCCTTTTGGCGAAGTACTTCCATTGCTTTTTCCATATCTCCGTCAACTTCAACTAAAGCCTTTTTTGCGTCCATCATACCTGCACCGGTTTTATCACGAAGTTCTTTTACCATTGTAGCTGTTATGTTCATTTATTTTCTCCTTCTTTTCAATAATTTCATTAAATCATAATTTAATGGAAAATTGAAAATTGAAAATGGAAAATTTTTAATTTTCCATTTTACATTTTCCATTTATAAACTATACATTAGCGGTTTCTGTTTCAGAAACACCGGCATCTGCAGCCGTAATAGCTTCAGCTTTATTTCCTGCAGCTTTGTTTTCTTTAAGTTGTTTACCTTCTAATACCGCATCAGCAAGCTTAGATGTAATTAACTTAATAGAGCGGATAGCGTCATCATTTCCCGGAATGATATAGTTAATGCCGTCCGGATTAGCATTTGTATCTGCTAAGCATATTACAGGAATACCAAGTTTGTTAGCTTCTGCAATAGCAATATCTTCTTTTGCTTGGTCTACAACAAAAATAATATCAGGTAAACCGCGCATTTCTTTAATACCGCCTAATGTTTTGCTTAATTTTGCAAGTTGTCTGCTTAATTGAGCTTGTTCTTTTTTAGGAAGCTTTTCAGCGTGGCCGGAATTAATAAAATCTTCCAATTCTCTCAGTTTGTTAACTCTTCCTCTGATTGTTTCAAAGTTTGTTAACATACCGCCAAGCCATCTTCTGTTAATATAATAAGCACCGGAACGTTGAGCTTCTTCTGCAACAACTTCTGCTGCTTGTTTTTTTGTACCTACAAAAAGAACATTTCTTCCTTTTGCTGCGTATTCCCTAACTGCATCATAAGCTGCATCTAATAAACCTGTAGTTTTTCTAAGGTCAAGAATGTAAATACCATTTCTTGCGCCATAGATATAAGGCTTCATTTTTGGGTTCCAATGTTGAGTTTGGTGTCCGAAGTGTACACCTGCTTCTAAAAGTTCAATAAGTGATGCTGTTGACATCTTGTGTCTCCTTTTGTTTAAAATGTAGTTTACAACGGGCTTTATATCTCCATCGGGGATAACACAAGCAAATATATAAATATTTCGGCTT
>CAJOPY010000013.1 GCA_905236505.1 Candidatus Gastranaerophilales bacterium | reverse complement strand
GTACTTTTTACTAAATTATCCTCTATATAATTGTCTTTTGACATTTCTATAACTTTATTTAAATCTCTAAAAGAAAATTTTCTACCTTCCATTTTATAAGCTAAATTTTTTAATTCAATTAGATTAGATTCTATTATTTCTTTTGTAGTTTCGGCCATATTTAGGTTGAATTTTAACGCTTCATATAGTTTTTCTTTTGACGGATAATCAACATTTATAATATTCTTAAATCTGCTTAGAATTGCACTATCTAAATTATTATTTAACGGAGATTGATTGGTTGTTCCTATAATAGTAACATTTGGCGCTTTTTCAGCCATTTCATCTATATAGTTTAACAAAGTACCGCGCTCTTCTATTTTATACATTAAATGAGCATTATTGCTTATATTACTTAATTTTTCAAGAGGTTGAATTGATGTATCTATTTCATTAAACACAACTACAAATCGTTTTTTAGGTTCTGAAGAAGCAGTAGTTATTATATTATTAAATAATGACTGCATTTTTTCTATATCTTCTCCAATCCATTTTGAATTAAAATCTGCAAACTTTATCTCCGTAAAATCAGCTTCTATAGTTTTTGCAAATATTTTCCCAAAGAATGTTTTGCCGGTTCCCGGACTCCCATATAGTAACAAGCGATTTTCATTATTATTTTTATTTATTTTTTCTTTGATTATGTCTGAAGACTTTATATAATTTACTCTTTTTTGCAAAAAATCTTTTAAATTATTATCTAAACTTTTACAAGTTTCTAAAGTTGGGATTTCTTTATTATTAATAAGCGATTCAAAAGTTTTTGTTACTATTGAGGATGATCTTTTCGTACCATTGCTATTGCCTTTTGATGCTATAGCCGCACCTGCAAGAATTGTTGCAAATGCTGATAAATATAGACCGATAACTCCTGCCGTAAGTAAATTATTTCGTTTGTTTTGAAAAGCTAACTCAGAAGCATTTTTTTCAGAATCAACGTTATTGGTTATTTCTGACTTTTTTTTTGCAGCAGAATATTTATCAGCAAACTTTCCGCTGTGGAAATTTACAGGCATTAGCTTATTGGGACATACTGAAAAAATTTGTACCATTTAAAACCTTTAAAAACAATACTTTATAATAATTCTATTACATAGTTACTCAATATGTAAATAGAAAAAGTATTAATTTTTAATATTTTTTTACAAAAATAAAAAAACCGCTTCTTACAAAAGAAGCGGTTTTTATTTATACTGACGTTACTACTTTATCAATCAAACCATACTCTACGGATTCTTGTGCCGATAAATAATGGTCACGTTCACAATCAACTTTTACCTTGTCCACCGGCTGACCGGCATTTTCTGCCATAATACCGATTAATAGATCCTTCATTCTTAAAATTTCTTTTGCTTCCAGTTCTATATCAGTTGCCTGACCTCTTGCACCACCTAAAGGCTGGTGAATCATTATTCTTGAATTAGGAAGAGCCATTCTCTTGCCTTTAGCACCTGAGGATAGCAAAAAAGCACCCATTGATGCTGCTTGGCCCAAGCATATTGTTTGAACATCTGCTCTTATATGCTGCATTGTATCATATATAGCAAAACCTGCGGTTACACTTCCTCCGGGAGAATTGATATATAGCATTATATCTTTCTCAGGATTTTCACTGTCTAACAATAACATTTGTGCAACAATTGAATTTGCTACATCATCATCTATTTCTGTTCCCAAAAATATTATACGCTCTCTTAACAATCGTGAAAAAATGTCAAACGATTTTTCCCCGCGAGAAGACTGCTCAATAACGGTAGGAACGTAATCTAAAATTTTCTTTTCTTCTGTCATATATCTCTCCTCAGATTTGTTAAGATAATTTTACAATAAAATCAGAACAATATCAAGAAAAATATATGATTTTATATCATGCAGCCTGCGTAAAGCTTGCAGATTCTCCATCAGTAACACCTATATACTCTTGAGCACGTTCTAAATAGTCAAAAGAAAATTTAGGTTTTTTTGCTTGTTTTCGTATATCATTTAAATAATAATTTCGTGAATAATCTATCAAATTATCAAGATCTCTAAATGAATATTTACGTTCTTCCAATGTTTTAGCAAATTTACTTATTTTTTCCAGATTGTTGAGAGAAAGAATTATATTTTTAGGTACTG
>CAJOPY010000012.1 GCA_905236505.1 Candidatus Gastranaerophilales bacterium | reverse complement strand
TTTTTCTTGGATAAAAGCATACACAAGAGATTCTATTCAAAAATATAACCTTGAATGGCCGCAAGGATTGACATTTGAGGACGGCGAGTTTTATTTCAAATACTTTACATTAAACCCAAAAACATACGTAATAAGTGACCGTTTGATAAATTACAGACAAAGAAAAGGTTCTATTGTTTATGAAGCAAGAATCGGAAATGTTAAAATGGAAGATTTGTATTGCGTTATAAAAAATCTGAAAAATTTTTGTGAAAAGCTGGGATTATATGAACAGTATAAAATAGCGTTATTGAAACTGGTTAATAATCGCTTAAAAATGTGTAAAAATTTGAATTTTTCGGATAAAAATATATTACTCTCAGAAAAACTTTTAAAAGAAATCGGCTATCCGGAAGAATTTTCCGTATTTTCCGATTACAAAGAAAATGAAGAAAACCCTTTATTTACAGTTGTTGTACCGTTTTATAATGTGGAAAATTATATAGGGCAATGCTTGGACAGCATTATCTCTCAAACTTATAAGAATTTGGAAATAATTTGTGTTGATGATGCTTCGCCCGACAATTCTTTTAGTATCGTATCCGAGTACGCAAAGAAAGATAAAAGAATTAAGATTATCCGGCATGAAAAGAACAAAAAGCTCGGAGGAGCAAGAAACACAGGATTAAAGAATGCAAACGGCAAATATATTTTATTTGTTGATTCTGATGACAGAATTTTCCCTGAGTGCGTGAGCGAAGTTATAAAAAAATTCAATGAAACTCATCTGAATACTGTTTGGTTCAAATCAAAAGTTTGGTGGGAAAATACAAATCGGATGACAGATATGTATTTTTACAACTATTTTGATAAACACAAAGAGGGAAAATTTATTATAGATGACAATAATTTGATGAGTTTTCCGTTTTGTTCTTGGAATAAAGCTTATAATAGAGAGTTTTTACTAAAAAATAAGCTTTTTTGGAGAGAAAATATTTATTTTGAAGATGTGGAATTTTATTTTAAATTACTTACGAAATCACCCGAAGTTTACATTATAGATAAACCTTTTTATATTTATACCAGAAGAAATGACTCTATAATGAGTATGAGCATACGAAATAAACATATTGCAAAAGATTTGTATAAAGTTGCACATAATGTTTATAACTATTTTCAAAAAAATTACTTGTTACATAAATACCAAAACTCTTTTAATAAATATATTTACGATGTTATATATATGTACACATCATATCCTGAACTTGACGAAATGTTGAATGAGGAAAAATATAAATTATTATCCCAAATCGGACGCTAAAAAGTTAAAGTTGATACGCACCTTTTAATTATTCCGGTGCACAGAGTGAAGTGGTCCGGCAGATTTGTGTATAATTATATTTTCATACTTTTTTGATTGGAAGTATTATAAGCAGGATTAGAATAGATGTCTTTATAGACGTGTTGTATTTTTGAAGCGGTGGAATTTCTGATAATAGGCGTTGCTACATTGCATGAAAGTATGCTGGCTCCAACCGTTCCTAACGTTGTAACTAAATTTTTGTATGATTTATAAGTGTCAGCAGGAAATTTATCCGGATTGTTTTTCATAACGTCATCTAAATTGAAATCCAATTTTCCTACTTTATCTTTATAAATATCCTTATTTTTTTCTAAAAATTCTCTTACCGATTTAGGTGCGAATTTGCCGGTTGTACATAACTTTTGCATTCCTTTCTTAAAGAGTAAAGTAATAACAAGAAAAGAAAATAAATTTATACAGCCGTCAGCGACTTCTTGAGGGAATAAAAAGCTTTTGCTTTCGGGAGAGATTTCTTTATTTCTGTATATTGCAACACATTGTGCCAGAGAAGACAAAAACCAACCGATACCGCTTGTTGCGATAAGCATTTTGGATGTGTCTTCTTTAAAATTGTTGTATACAGACTTAAGTATTTTTTGATACAAATTAGGCATATATTACCTCGCTTTCGCTTTTATTTTGCTCTTTAGGAGGATTTATACCTGACTTTTTGTTAAATTCATTGGTAAAATATGTTGTTAGCGGTGCATCACATTTAAAGTTTGTATATGTCATTATAGCCAATGCAACCGCCATTGCTATAGTTGAACGATAATTTGATAAATACTGCTTGTTATTTACTATCTCGTTTAAAATCTTTTCACTTTTCGGAAGCAAAAACTTACTGAATTTAGTCTTACCGTTAATATCTGTCATTTTTTTAACTAAAGAAGTTACGGGACCTCTGACCGCCATACCGACAGCAGTTCCAGCCAAAATTTTGGCTATTGTTCTATTTCTTGATACGACCTTCGTTTCATCATCTACTCTGTGGTTATAATAATCTATCGGGGGCTGAGTGAGAAGTGCCGTAACACCCATAATAGCTCTGTTCCACATCGGATGAGAAGTGAAGTCATTGATTTTATCCCAATTTTTTAGTGAATTTTTTCTCTCTTTTTTTGTTACTTCCGGTATTTTGTCAAACGCTTTTTGCGCACCTTTTTTAAACCATGACCAAGAAAGGCCATGCATAGAAATATTATTGCTGTCATTATTAATCGGATTAATATTCATACAACACTTCTTTCCAAATTAATAAAAACAAAATGCTCAAAGAAATTGCCTAATTATTAAGAATTTGTAACATTAAAAAAGTGCTTAAGCTAATTACTTAAACACTTTTTTATAAAGCTGTTTATATAATTCTACACAAGCCCTTCTTTTACGGCTTTAACCGCAGCTTGTACCCTGTCATTTACACACATTTTTTGAAGTATTGAACAAACATGAGCCTTTGCGGTATGAACACTTACAATTAATTCTTTTGCAATTTCCGTATTACTTTTTCCGTCTACCAAATGCTTTAATACCTCATACTCTCTTTCTGTTAAAGGAACTCTTCCTTCTTCGGAATTTTTATCCTTTAAAATACCTAAGGTTTCCTGACGCGGAAATGCATCTAAAACTTTTCTTGCAATCAACGGATCCAGCCAGCAAACACCATTTTTAACATCACGAATAACATCTGCCAATTTTGTCGGATCAATATCTTTCAAACAATATGCCATTGCTCCTGCTGACAGCGCGGATATTACCTCTTCTTCTCTGTCATGGGAAGTAAGTGCAATAACTTTTATATTGGGATATAGCTCTCTGATTTTCATAGTAGCTTCAATACCGTTCATTCCGCCAAGCCCCAAATCCATCAGAACAACATCAGGTTTATGTTTATCAATCAAACTGAGCCCGTCTGAAGCATTGTCGCTTTCTGCAACAACATTAATATCTTCATTAGAGTTTAATGCACATCTAAGACCGACTCTAGTTAACTTAAAATCTTCAATTATAATTACACTGATTGTCTGCGTTTCTGTTTGTAAAGCTGTTACCATAATCTCTATTCCTCCTTATTATTTTGATTACTTTTTTATTAAATAATAGGAATAACTTATAGTACATTAGCCAGTTTTCCAGTTTTTGAAATATTAAGGTAAATAACTGATAAACTTGCCAACCCAAAAACTTCAAATATTTACTTAAAATATTTACCCCCAAAATATTTACCCCCAAAAGTTCAAAAATGAATCAAGGTTGGTTATAATATATGCAACAGGATGGCGTTTGCCAGCCCAGCCAGATACTATGTAAGAGGTTGTTTATGTGATGCTTCACAAAGATTGTTCGCTCCTTGTAAATTATTATCCGAAATCGGACGTTAAAAAATCAAAACTTCAACACTTAAAACGGTATTTCAACGATAAAAGTAGAGCCGTTATTAACTTCACTTACAATTGTAATTTTTCCTTCGTGAAGTTCAACTAATTCTTTTGTTATAGTTAAACCAAGCCCTGTAGAGCTTTCTTTTTTTGTGTATGCGCTATCAAGTTGAACAAATTTTGCGAAAATTTTTCCGTGATATTTCGGGTCAATACCAATTCCGTTGTCGTGTACTATAATTTTATATGAATTTTCGGATTTTAGTGCGGAAATCTCAATGTTATCATTTTCCGGAGAATATTTTATGGCATTGCTTCCCAAATTGTATATTATTTGCTGAATTTTTTGATAGTCTGCAAAAACCTCGTAATCTTCCGGAATAACAACATTTATGACTACATTCTTTTTGTTTGCAAGAGGCATAAGTATGTTTGCGGCTTCGTTAACGGCACGCGATATCCAAAATCTGCTTTTTACAATTTTCATAGCATTCGCTTCAATTTTGGACATATCCAAAACTTCATTAATCATACCTAATAAATGGGTCCCGGAAACTTTTATATCGTTTACAAATTCGGACTGTTTGTCATTCAAATTCCCGTAAATTTGAGTGCTTAATATATCAGCAAAGCCTAAAATTGAATTCAGGGGAGTCCTAAGTTCGTGCGAAATATTCGCTAAAAATTCATTTTTAACTTTATCCGCTTCCAAAATTTTTTCATTTTGTTCTTTTATTATTTTATACGCATTATTTTTCTCAACAATTCCGTCTTTTAGAGCTTTTAACTGGATTTTAAAAACATCGGACAATTCTTTATCCTTAAATACGTATGACAAAATTGAAGCGGCGGAATTTAGTGCCGATAAATCATCTTTTTTATAAAAATCAGACTGTTTTTTCCCTAAAACAATAATACCGAATACGCAAGATTTAATAATTAACTTTGAGATAATGAACGATGAAGATTTTTTCTCCAGTTGCAAAGCTTTAATCATTAAATCCGAGTTGTCTGAAATACTTCCGTTTTTGGAAAAAATAAACTTTTTTTGACTATGGTTTATTTTAAAACAGTCATCAATTTTCAAATCAGAATGGGTTACGTATTGATTTTTTAACTGCAAACTGTCAGTATTAGCGTAATAAATAAAGCCTTCATCAAATTGTATTATTTTTTTCAGCTTCCTGAAAATATTGATATTACCGGAAATATCCGTTTCAAAAAGTTCAGGAAGAAATTCCAAAATCTGATTTGCATTTTTTAAAGCCATATATCCTCACAAATTCAAATCCCGTGTATAATATTACCATAATTGTAAATTTTTGTAAATTTAATAACAAATAAATGATTTAGAGTTTTTATATTAAAAAAGGAGAATATATTATGCAAATACATTCCGGTTTAAATAATAATATTTCATTCAATTCAAAATTTACGCCAAATGATACATTAAACAGGTGTTTTAACCGCGCTATAGTTAACGGCGACAGAAAATTTTTAAAATCCGTTAAAGCAGTATTGAACGACGGTTTTGAAAGAACTGTGACAGCCGAGAATTTAAAAAACGGCAGAAAGTATGATATGACAATACTTTCTCTTAGTGATAGAAGTGGCGGATACTGGATAAAAACCCAAAAAGCCTCTAATGAACGTCCGATAGACAGAAATGTACGTGATGCACAAAATGTTATAAATAATTTTGCTAAGAGCGAGCTTGCTTTGGATAAAAAAGTTAATATATATCCGATAGAAAAAACGCGTACTCAATTGAAACAAATCAAAAGAGAAATTTTTGGTTAATTTAATCAGTATTTTTAGAAAAGCCCGCTACGAAAAATTATATAAGCTTTTGTAAATTGTTTTTTTACAGGTGTTTGTTATAATATATTTTAATGGTTTGAATTATTAATAGAGGAGTAAATGATATGAATAAGGCAATAAAATTAGCAATAACGTTTTTTATACTTTTCACTTCTGCAATTTCACTATATGCAGCTGAAAAAGATGTATTATTAAAAACAACTCAGACATGGGACATTGCAGAATATCAAAAATTAAAAATAAAGAAACCGGAAGTTACTGTATTAAAAATTATAATAAATGTTAATGAACAACTACCTATGCATAAACATGATTTAGTAAATATAGCATATGTAAAAAAAGGCACTTTAACAGTTGTTACTGATAATAATAAAGAAATCACGCTACATGAAGGAGAAGTGCTGCCTGAATTAATAGGAAAATATCATTACGGTAAAAATACGGGAAGCGAGCCGGTTGAACTTATAGTTTTTTATATCGGAGAAAAAGGAACACCGCTATCTGTTAACAAACAGTAGATTATATATTTAAAAGTTTAATTAAATTAAAGAGAATAATTTGCTTTAAAAAAATTTAGAATTGTAAATTTTTATTATAAAAAAAGCATGTTTATGATAACATTCTCTTGAGGGTATCTGATGAAGATTATAGAAGTAAGAGATTGTTTTATAAAATTTGAAGCTGACAAAGATATTAATCCGTCTGCTTTTGTAAAAATAAGTAGTAATGCTGAGGCCTATATAGCTCAAGTTTATCAGGTTCAAAATTCAGGTGACACGGTTTTAGCATTAGCTAAAATTATATTTACACAAGTTAACGGCGAATTATTAGAGTATGATAAAAAACTGCCTTCTTTGGATTCGGTTGTGACAGATTGTACCGAAGAGATAATCGGAGGTATTTTAAGTTCAAGCGTTCCTATAGTTGCCGGAAAAACCGGTAAATATAATATCGTAACAAACGGTGATATTTTTAAAAGAATGATGTTCTCGGTTGACGATTCTGGGTCATTAAATATTTTATTAAAAAATTTATCATCTCAATTTGCACATAATGGCAAAAAAACAATTATAATAGATACATCGGGTGTGATAAAAGCTAAAAAAATATTACCGGCAAAGGATATTAAGCTATCTTTAAATACTTCTTCATTAGCTTTTTTGTATAATGAATGCTTAAATGATGCAACATCTGACAGCAAAGCATTAATTGTTGAAATTTTTAAAGATTTATCCGAATATTCAAAAACAGTACCATTTGTACCGTTTGGTGTGTTAAAAAATATTATTGATACAATGGTTGACAAAGAACATGTATTTAAATTACTTGTTCTAAAGAATAAACTTGCAAAATTAGAAAAAAGCGGATATTTTGCGACAACAAAAGAAGAAGCGGATAATATTAAAAAAGTATTAAATTTTAAGACATCTGTAATTGATTTATCGGGAATAACTCCTGAATTCCAAAACCGGTTTATAAGTTTAATATATGAAATATTGAATAGTACCAACGATACACAGGTATTTTTTATAGCGTCAAATTCAGTTTCTAAAAAAAGTTTAAAAGAAATAATGACTTCCGAAAATGTAAGTACCGCTTTTGTGTTCCATTCAGCTTTTAAATATTTGAATGAAATGAAGTCAATGTTCAGTGAATATATTTTAGAAGCGTCTTTAAAAAATGCTGCAATTTTTGAGAATTATTCCGAATTACTTAAGAATTTTTCCGGAAAAAATTCATATTTATTAACGGGAGAAAGTTTTAATAAGATACAATTCATTTCAAAGTTTGAGCCTATAGCTGATTTTGTAGATATAAAAGAAGAAAAAGAAGTAAATGCGGTAAAAGAAGATGTTGTTACAAATGAGTTGAATGATGAAGAGCTTAAGAATGAAGAATTAACAGAAGAAAATATCCAAGATGAAGATATTCCAAACGATGATGCAGCATCGGATATTTTACCTGAAAGCACAGATGAAGATGAAATGACGGAAAATTCCGAAGTATCAGCCGATACAGAAGATTTAATGAATACTATATCTGCACATTCGGAAGATGTAATAAACACTATATCTGAAGAATGTGAAGCTAACTCAGAAGTTATAGAAAATTTATTTGAAGACAGTGATGATGTTGATAACATTGATAATAATGATACAACCGCAGACAAATCCGAAAATGATTTAACTGAACAAATCGCAGCAGAAGAACCAATTGAAGGTATTGTTCAAAATAGTGAAGAGGTTGCTGAAGAAGATGATTTGTCCGAAAAAGATTTCAATGAGGCTTTGACGTCGGAAGAACCGGAAAATACAGAAAGTATTGCAGAAGAAGATGAAACTCTAAATATTTCGGAAGATGGTTATCTATCCGAAAACGAAACTGAAAATATAATAGAACCGGATTATGAAGAAATCAATGAAGAAAGCGCAGTTTCAGAGCAAAATCAGGAAAATGAAATAATTGAGCCAATAGATAATATAAACATTGATAACGAAAACGAATTATCGCTATCGGACGAAGAAACAGCGGAAGAACTTGTAAATTCTGCTCCTGATGAAGAATTATTGGAAGAAAATATTCAAAATGAAGTAACTTTAGAGGGTGATTTTGCTGATGAGTCGTTTGAGGAATTTGGTGAAAATGCTGAAAATATAATTCCTGAGGACAAATCATATGAAACGGTATATTATGACGAAGAATTTGACGATATGCCTAAAATATCGGTAGATATAGAAGAAAACTTGAATGAGGCAGATGATAGTTCTGAAATAATATCTGAAGAACAGCAGGAAGAAACACCTGTTATTCCGGTAAATTCAGATGAAGATGATAAACTTTTGGAAGAATTTGTTGAGCTTGATCCGGCGGAGATAAATGCTGATGATATAGTTGTTGATATAAACGATGAAAATGGTGATTCACAAGTAGACGAAGATCGTGAACAGGAAATTATACAAGAGGTTAATAAAGTATACACAACAAGAAAAGATGAGGATAATGACGAGATTTCCGATAATGATTTAGATTTTATAGATGAATTAAACAGTGATGAAAATGAATTATTAGAGGAAGTTCCCGCAGAAAGTAACGAACTATTGGAAGAGTTATCAGATGACAATGAAAACGGAATAATAGAAGAAGTTCAGCCGGTTGATGATGACAAACAAGTTGAAGAACCTGAAATCTTAGAAAAGCGGGATTCTACAACGCCTATAGTTCCGGTTTATGATGCAGATATTCCGCAAGAAGATTTAGTTGTGAGTGATCCTATTCAACAAGGTGATGCGGTAGTTCACGTAAAATACGGAAACGGTGTTGTTGAAAAAATGATAAAATACGGAAATAAAACTCTCTTTTCAATAAACTTTGATAATATAGGAAGACGTCTTTTAGATCCTACTCTTACTGAAATAAAAAAAGCATAATTTAAAATAGGGGATAGAATTGATAAAAAAAATTATGAAACCGAAAAACGGCTTAAAAGGTGAGCTAACTATTCCTGCAGATAAATCAATATCCCACCGTGCTGTTATGTTTTCATCATTAGCAAAAGGTAGCTGTATAATAAGAAATTTTTCGTCAGGTGCTGATTGCCGGTCTACTCTTAACCTTTTTAAAAAACTTGGAGTAGACATAAATGTAACAGAAGAGAAAACTCTAACAGTTAAATCTGACGGTATGTTAAAATCATCAGATATACCGCTATATTGCGGTAATTCAGGAACAACAATGCGCTTGGTAAGCGGTATACTAGCAGGCAGTAATAATGAATATATACTAACCGGCGATGAAAGCTTATCAAAAAGACCAATGAAACGTATTATTGAGCCTTTAAAGTTAATGGGTGCAAAAATTTATTCCGATAACGGTTGTGCGCCGCTTAAAATTATCGGAACCGAGCTTCACGGAATAGAATATTCTTCTCCGTTAGCCAGTGCGCAGGTAAAGTCTTGTATATTACTGGCAGGCATGAACGCGGACGGAAAAACTGTATACAAAGAACCATATCTTTCAAGAAATCATACAGAACTGATGTTGAAGTATATGGGTGCAGATATAAAAGCTAAAGACAATGTTATATCAATATCAAAATCCGATTTGACCGCAAAAGATATTGATATAGCCGGTGATATATCCTCTGCAGCATTTTTTATCGCAGCGGGTTTAATCGTCCCAAATTCAGATATTATAATAAAAAATACAGGAATAAATCCTACAAGAACAGGCATTCTTGATGTTGTGAAACGAATGGGCGGTTCTTTAGAACTTATGAATAAAGTGGAAAAATCAGGAGAAGTTGTTGCGGATATTCATGTTAATTACACTGATAATTTAAAAGCGTGCACAATAGAAGGAGCAGATATTCCGAGATTAATAGATGAACTGCCGGTAATAGCAATTTTAGCTTCACAAGCAGAAGGTGAAACCGTAGTAAAAGACGCACAGGACTTAAGGAATAAAGAGTCAGACAGAATAAAGTGTTTAGTTTGTGAACTTTCAAAAATAGGTATTGATATAGAAGAAAGAGAAGACGGTTTTATAGTAAAAGGTAAAACAAAAATTAGGGGCGGCGCAGAACTTAATTCATATAATGATCACAGGCTTGGAATGAGTTTTTACGTAGCAGGACTTTTAGCTGATAATGAATTAGGCATAGAAGGGTATGAGTGGACAAAAATTTCATTTCCGGAATTTGATGAAATGATGAATAATTTGCAATAAATTAAAGTTATGAAAAGATGTTCTTGGGTAGACGAAAAATCGGATATATATAAAAAATACCATGATTCAGAGTGGGGAGTTCCTAAGTATGATGATCGTGAGTTATTTGAACTTTTGATATTGGAAGGATTTCAGGCAGGTTTATCCTGGATAACTGTTTTAAAAAAAAGAGAAGCTTTTAAAAAGGCATATGATAATTTTGATGTTCAAAGTGTTGCAAATTATGATGACAAAAAAATACAAGAACTGCTAAGTAATGAAGGAATTATTCGCAGTAAAAGTAAAATAAAATCTTCAATATTAAATGCAAAAATTTTTATTGATATACAAAAAGAATATGAAAGTTTTTCAAACTATATATGGGGATTTACAAAAGGTAAAGTTATAAAAAACTATACAGGAGAAGTCTTTGTAAAAACTCCTTTGTCCGATAGAATAAGTAAAGATTTAAAAAAGCGCGGAATGAAGTATGTCGGCTCAGTTATAATTTATTCATACCTTCAAGCTATAGGAGTTGTGGACGACCACGAAAAAGAATGCTATAAATATAATTTATAATTTATTTTTTGTATATTTTTGTAAATAAAATAGCAATTTTAAACGTGTTCATAACTTTATATCTTTAGGTTGTATAAATCTAAAAGGCAAAAAATTGTGTCTGTGAAAGTTGAAAAAATTCCTAATTGTTCTAATATTCAACTAAATAAGAATATTGTATTTAAGAAAAATACAATATCGCAAGACAAAGTTGAATTAAAACATAATAAAAATAAACTTTCAATGCCTTCAAAAATTGGTATTGGTGCAGCGGTTGCTTCAATTATCGGATTAGGCTTAGAATTAACATTTGGAAAATGTAAACATATCAAATCACTATGGGAGCGAATAAGTAAAGTATTTAAAAATAACAATGCTAAAAATAAAAATAAGATTACGGATTTTAAAAATATTCGTGAAGCAAGTGAATACTTCGGGAATTTGGGTATAAAGACCGAGTTAAAAAGCGGAAGTGAAAAACATTTAACTGATTTAAATAATATAAAAGATGATTTGATGTTGTTAGAAAAAAACGGTGTTGCATATAAAAAACCGGATTCTATAGTTTTATCCGATTGGCATAACAATGATGAATTAAAAGAAATATTCAGAAGGTTGAATATTGATGAAGAGTTTTCATTATTTTGCAACAATAACACTTGGGCTTGGGGAACCGTAACAAAAGGTACGGATAATAAACATCATGTAATAATTAATACAAGTTTCAGCGGTAATTACGGTCGATTTATACATGAAATGGGACATATACATCAAGATTTTATTAATTCAAGTTATTGGCATTCTAAAGGACTGGGTGACAGAGAATTTATGCAAAAGCAATTGGATATTCTGGGACATCCGGAGATTAAGTTATCAGATAATTATGATACACCGCACAGCTTTATAAGTTCTGTTTTAAGATATTACAACTTGTCTGATACAATATCAGAACAAGTTAAAGAAAATGTCTTCAGAATGTTTCCGGATTTGAGCGAAAGAGATTTAACAAAAGTGTTTTGTGTTGGCGATAAAGACGGAAAAACATATTATATAAATGCGAAAAAAATGGTTGATAAAATGGCAAGTGAGTCAGGAGTATATGCACCTGATAAATCGTGGGAAAATGTAGCCGAAATTTTTCAAAAGTTAAATAAAGGAGAGGGAGATAAGTTAAGTGATTTAGTAATGCTGATGTATGATATAAATGGCGGCGGAAGAGTACCGAATATAAAGATAAAAGGCAAAAACTATGATGAATATATTGAATCGCTTTACAATAATTCCGATTTAATTAATCAACTACGAAAAATGGTAGACGTAAAACAAATAATTTAAAATTTCTCTCTTTCCATTAAACACCGACACAGCCTGAAACTTGGCATTAAAAAACAGTCATTCGGCAAAAAGCAAAGAGTTTTTCGTAAGCAAAATACGCAGACAAGTTTAACGCAGACATACAAAAATGGACTTTATCTAAAAGTAGGTGGGCATAAATCTGATATACAAACTGTAGACAAGACAAATTGTCAAGATTTGTAACGATTATTAAGCAATTTTTCAGAAGAAAAATACTTTATATTAATAAGGATATTAATATAAAACAGAGGAGATATTTTATGTCAGTTGATGCTATAAGTTTGGATAATACGCAAATAATATCAGCAAAGTCAGCAGAAAATTCAATAGTGTATCAAAGCAGTAAAAATGCAATTTTAAAACCGCAGTGTAAAAAAAATGAATGTGTTACAAGAGAAGAAATGCTCAAATTAAAAAAGAACTGCAAAAACCCTAAAATTTATGCTCAAACATTATACAATAAATGCAAAACAAGAAAAAAAATGGGCTATTGTTCTGATAATACAAAGCTTGATTTAGATTATTCTAAAAGTAAAACATACAAATTATTATGGTTCAAAATTTATACAAAAGATGCTGAATATACATATCACACAAAAAGAGGAGATACTGCGGCAAGTGTTAGAAAAATGTTTGGTTTAAAAGATGGTGCATTGTTAAAATGTAACGATTGGATAGTTGATGCAAATCATCCTTTTGATGTAGGTACGCCTATATATTTTTTGGAAAAAGATATAAAAGATGAATGGTAACTAACTGACACAAACGCTTAAAAATCAGTAGACTTTAGTCTGCCTATATGAATCATATGTAGTGTGAGTAATACCCTTATTGGTTTCTCCACCTAAATCATCACGCAGACAAGTTTAAGGCAGACAAACAAGAAAAGGACCTTTCTCTTAGGTCCTTTTAAAATCTGGGCCGCAGTGGACTCGAACCACCGACCTCACCCTTATCAGGGGTGCGCTCTAACCACCTGAGCTAGCAG
>CAJOPY010000011.1 GCA_905236505.1 Candidatus Gastranaerophilales bacterium | reverse complement strand
TCTGGAAAGTTCGCACGCTGTTGCTTACGGAATAAAACTTGCAAAAGAAGGTAAATATAAAAATATATTGATTAATTTATCCGGAAGAGGAGATAAAGATATTGAATATGTTCTTAGCAACTTTAAAAAATAGTCTTTATCTTAAAATATCATATATTTTTTTACATTCACTAAAGACCTGATATGCATCTTTCAAAAATAGCATATTAGGTCCGTCACACAGTGCTTTATCCGGATTAGGGTGAACTTCAAAAAATAAAACATCAGCTCCTGCTGCCATTGCGCATCTTGCAAGCACAGGAACGAACCTTCTGTCCCCGCCTGTTGTTTCTCCGCAAGAACCCGGCATTTGAACGCTATGAGTGGCATCAAAAACGACAGGATAACCAAACTTTTTCATTATAGGAATGGCACGAAAATCGGATACAAGATTATTATAACCAAATGTTACACCCCTATCTGTAAGAAGAATATTGTGATTTCCGCTTTCTTCAACTTTTTTTACCAATGATTTCATTTGTTCCGGAGCCAAAAATTGTCCTTTTTTTATATTTATAATTTTTCCGGTCTTTGCTGCAGCAACAAGTAAATCTGTTTGTCTGCATAAAAATGCCGGAATTTGCAATATATCAGCAACTTCTGCCGCAATTGAAGCTTGGTCCGGAGTATGTATATCAGTTACTATTGGAACATCGTATTCTTTTTTTATTTTTGCTAAATACTCTAATCCTTTTTCTATTCCCAAACCGCGATATGAATTTATTGAAGAGCGATTTGCTTTATCATAAGAACACTTAAATACGTAATTTATACCCAAATCAGCACAAACTCTTTTCAATCCTTCAGCAGTTTCTCTCATAATATCCAAAGACTCAACTGCACAAGGACCTGCCAAAATTGTTAATTTATCAGCACCTATTTCAAAATCTCTTAACTTTATACCCATTTTTCCCTCTTATAAATCTATTTTTGAAGCATCAACCAAGTCTTTTAAAGAAATATCCAAAGCTTGTGCAATTTGATCTAACGTATCTATAGTCGGAGAACTCTCTCCGCGCTCAATAAGACCAATTTGAGTTTTGCTTATAGATGATCTAAAACCTAATTCTTCTTGAGAAATTCCAATCTTATTTCGTAAAAGTTTTATTTTTAGACCAATTTTTTTACTTATGCGTATAACTTCATTTGCCATTTCAATATATATACTATATTATTGACAAAACAAATTCAAATGTATATAATTAATTTATAGGCAACTATTATTGCCCAAAAATAGAATTAATTGTTTGCAAAAAAGCATATGGAAACTTTAAAAATATTTGATAAAATGGAAAATATTATTTACGAAATTCATAGCTATGCCAAAGTAGTACGTGATTCTTGTCTGTATAATGAATATTTTGATCAAAGCACAACTTTAGACAAAGCTATGGAAAAACTTGAAGAATTGGAAGATATTGTTCGCGAATTGTAAATAAAAAATTCTATCCGATATCCCATCTTCCGCAAGTTCCGCCCCAACGAGCGATAATATTACCTTTTATATCGCCTATTTTTTGAACATGTCCAACCGGTTCGGAGCCCTCTAAAATTGTTATTACTTCGCAATTATTTGAACACCCTGTGCACTGGCATGTTACAGATTGGAAATTCATGTTTCCTACTTCCCAACCTTTAAATTTTGTAGGCTCATCAGTGTATTGATGATTTTCCATTGCTAAAAGTGCAGCGCCAATTGCACCCATAGTTTGGTGATGATCCGGTACTATTACCTTAGCGTTAAGCGCTTCTTCAAACGCTTTTACCATCCCTGTATTTGACGCAACTCCGCCTTGAAAAGAAAAAACAGGGAGTAATTCTTTACCCAGAGCCAAATTACTCAGATAATTTCTTACAAGAGCTTGACACAAACCATAAAGCAAATCTTCAACAGGGTAACCGAGCTGCTGTTTATGAATAAGATCTGATTCAGCAAAAACACCGCATCTACCGGCTATACGTGCAGGATTTTCAGACTTTAATGCAGTTTCACCAAATTTTTCTATAGGTACATTTAACCTTTGAGCCTGATGGTCTAAAAAACTTCCTGTTCCGGCTGCACAAACCGTATTCATTGCAAAATCCGTAACTATTCCGTCACGTAATATTATAATTTTACTATCTTGACCGCCTATTTCCAGTATAGTCTGAACTCCGGGTATGTTTGTACTTGCCGCAACAGCATGAGCTGTAATTTCATTTTTTACAACATCCGCACCAACTAAAGCCCCTGCTAAATTTCTTCCGGAACCTGTTGTTCCCACTCCTTTTACAGAATATTCGCAAAGCGCTTGATTTATAATATGTCTAAGTCCGTCCTGAACTGCATCTACAGGCTTTCCTGCTGTTTTTAGCATGTATGAATCTATATATTTTCCTTTTTCATCTACTAATGCTAACTTTGTAGTTACAGAACCTACATCTATTCCTAAATATACATTTAAACTCATTTTTTACCTTCCTCAAATAAATTATACCATAAAAATATTGTATAAATGAGGAAAATTTTATTATAAATATATTAAAAAACTCTTTAATACATTTATATCTTCATGTGACATAGAAAGAAATTTGTATACATAACAAATATCATCTCTCATATATTCTTCACTGCGTATAGAACGTAAGAATTTTGTTTCTACATTTAATTCACCATGTTCAAAGTTTAAAATTACATTATCCGGTAATTTAAATGTTAAAACCCCATTTAATTTTTGATACATAGAAGGAATTGTATCCTGATAATAAAATGCAATACCACCTAAAGATAAATTTTCGGTTTCTCCCTTTATTTCATAACCATCGTTAAACTTTATAGAAAAAGGTATATGAACTTCTTTTCTTGTACTTGCCCTTAATTGAGTATATTTCCAACCTTTTGGTATATTAACGATATACATTATTTCGTTTGTTGACTGCATTGTATCCATTATTTTTACATCAGCTGTGTAAACTCCATCTACGGTATACGCTATAAGGTTTGCAGCCATTTTCTTTTTGGGTTTTACAAATTGTTGCGAAGCAGGCATTGATAAATAACATTCTTTATCATCCATAAAACGCAATGATACTTCTTGTTTCTTCCTCATTCCGTCAGTAAAAACTAAATATATTGTTGATACATCACTTTTTCTTAAAATATTTTTTTGCATATAAAAACTCCCAGTTTAAATTCTATACTTCTATTATATATAATACACATGTAAAAGCCGTTTGTAAATAAAATTTACAAACGGCTTTTAAATTTATTTTTTTTATTAAAACATTAATCCTGCTTCTCTTGCTGCGTCTGCTAATGCTGCGACTCTTCCGTGATAAAGGAAGCCGCCTCTATCAAATACAACACATTCAATACCGGCTTTTTTTGCTTTTTGAGCAATTGCTTCACCAACGACTTTCGCAGCTTCAATATTTCCGCCATGTGATAATTTTTCTTTCAAATCTTTATCAACAGATGATGCGGAAGCTATTGTAACATGTTTTTCGTCATCAATAAGTTGAGCATAAATATGTTTTGTACTTCTATATACAGCCAATCTTGGGAATTCTGTCGTTCCTGATAATTTTACCCTTATGGATTGATGTCTTTTTTGTACTTTTGGTTTTCTGATTTCTTGTTTAATCATTTTGGTTTTCCTTTCTTTGACCCGAATCTGCTTGATACCACTCAAGAATTCATTTGGGCTTTTATTCTTATTTCCTTAGAGCCTTAGCGCCCTGTTTGCTTATTATTTCTTACCTGCTTTTCCGGCTTTACGTCTTATGTATTCACCTTCGTATTTTACACCTTTACCTTTATATACTTCTGGTGGACGTTTTCCTCTGATTATAGCGGCTATATCACCAACTGCTTGTTTGTTTGAACCGGATACTGTTATTTTTGTGTTTGCTTCTACAGCGAACGTAATTCCTTCCGGAGCTTCAACAATTACAGGGTGAGAATATCCTAATGCCATATTAAGATTTTTCCCTTCCATTGCAGCACGATAGCCGACACCGACTATTTCAAGTTTCTTTTCAAAACCTTTTGAAACACCTATTACAGCGTTTGCTATAAGAGTTCTGAATAAACCGTGCAATGCACCGGCTTTTCTGTCATCTGAATTTTGTTCAACTATAATTTTACCTTCATTTACAGAAACTTTTACTTCATTTCTAAAAGTAACAGACTCTGTACCTTTAGGTCCTTTTGCGGTAATTGTATTACCTTCTATTTTTACTTCTACTCCCGAAGGAATATCAATAGGTTTTTTTCCGATACGTGACATTTTATTTTTCCTTTCTACAGGCTTTCTGTCAATGACCTGTTTTTTCTAAAATTGAATAAGTTTTATAATATTCACATTTTTCGCATATGCTTATACTATGAATATTAATAAATATAGCAAAGAACTTCGCCGCCCAAGTTTTCTTTTCTTGCTTTACGGTCTGTTAATAATCCTTTGCTTGTTGAAACAACTGCAATACCCATACCGCCCATTACTTGAGGCAAGTTTTTAGCTTTGCAATAGCTTCTTAAACCAGGTTTAGAAACTCTTCTTAAACTTGAGATTACTGGTTTATTTGATTCGTCATACTTTAACTCAATAACCAAAGTCTTAAAATGACCGTCAACTTTTTCTGAATAATCAGAAATATATCCTTCTGATTTCAATAATTTTGCCAAAGCAACTTTTAACTTTGATGACGGTAATTCTACTGTCGGATGAGAAACTGCATTTGCGTTTCTGATTCTTGTTAGCATATCTGCTATAGGATCTGTGTTCATACATTTTTCCTTTTCTTTTGTGGGAGGCTGATTTATTCAAAATATAAATACGCCGCCCGGCTACTCGTCACTTGCTGAATTAATGGTGCTTCACATTCGGAAACTTATTTCAGTAGTCTGACAAAAGTAAAATATCACAAATAATTTTTATTTGCAACCGTTTTATTTACTCAAAATTCTTCGCTTAGAACTCGGCAAAATAGAATTTCTCACTTAAGTTTATAGCACTATATCTTGTTTTACTGATTTATATGTTTTTTTGATTAAATATTACGTTTTGTAAAATTTTTGATGAATTTATTAAAGTTTTTTAAATTTTTGCCGATATAAATTTATGTAAGATAAAGATTAGGGAAATATCAACTGACATTTATCAAAAAACTGTTTTGAAGGGACAGTTTAACAGCCGAATAAACTTATTATAAATAGCGATCTCTTTTTTAAAAGTGAGTAGTTTTGTGATGAGTTAATAAAAATAAAAAGAATAGCCTGATCAACTATTCCGTTAGATAAGTACGAAAAAACAGATGAAAGGAGCACAAACTTATGACAGCAGAATTGAGAAAAACAGAAACATTCAACAGGGACTACGTAGCACAAAGCGTAAGAGATGCGGTAGACAAAATCAGAGGAAGAGAAGACAAAAAATCTAACATAACTGATAACGAATTCAAAGAGCTTGTCGCTTATTTTGCAGAAAATAATGCGTTTCTTAATGATGATGAAAGAGCATATATACAAGGATATATGATTGAATATCAAGAGAAAAAAACAAAAGAATTTGAAAAATATGAAGTAACCAAAGGTATCAAAAAATTTGCCAAAGACTTGATGAAACCCGGTAATCCGAATACGATTGACAGTGAAGTAGAGGCAAAAAACCTCGTTACTACAATGAATGAAAGAAACTCTGACGGTTCATTCAAATTAAAACCGGCTGACAGAATGTATATTCAAACTCTTATAGTTAAAAACGGATACGGGCACTTACTTTTTCAAAAAGAGAGTAATGATGTAACTATAGTAAATATTAATGTTATTCAGCCTGAAAGAGAAGAAACTAATGCTAAAAACGTTGAAGCAGATGAACCAAAAGAAACAGAATCTGCCAAAACCGAATCCACAGTGAGCAAACCCATACAAAAAAACTATACACCTGTAAAACAAAAAAGAGAAAACCCATTTGACAAAAAGATTACAGAAAGCGAAAACAAAGAAAAACCAAAAATAGATGAAAAAGCAAGGGCACAAGGCTTTGGAATAGCTGATAAAATTCAGGAAGAACTTCACGATACATTAACAAACGACTCTACTATAAGAAACTGCTTAAAAAATGTTAATTCAAATAATGCATATAGTTTTGTTGGTAAATTATCCGAGATTACCGATAAAAAGAATGTTTTTGGAAGTTTTTACAAACGAGTAACCGCAAAAAATGTTCGTTATGTAGTAGCTTGCCTTATTAAACAAGCGTCAGAGCTGGAGCCGAAGCTAAAAGAAACAAAAGAATTTAAAGATTTGGCCGCAACATACGCGTTTATAAAAAGACAATATATAGATAAAAATCCTGACAAACCTATTAACGATAAAAATGATATCGCAACATTAGATAAACAGGTAAAGGCTCTTTACGATAAAATGAGTGAGATTTTAAAGTAAGAAAAAGAGCGGAAAATAAAGAGGGCGGCTGAAAAGTCGTCCTCTTTTCTCTCTTCTCATTTAATTTTCTTTTCTTTTTATGAAGCCTTAATATTATTTTTACTTAAGCTTGCTTTTAAACCTTGTGCCAAATCATGGCGTCCGCTTTTTTCGTAAATAGCTGTCATTGATTCTAAAAATTTTAAATTATCAATATTAGGATTTGTTTGACCTACCGGTGATTTTTCAGTCCGTACTGTATGTTTTAAAGTATTTGGAATTGTTGCAGTTGATGCAGCTGGCTGTTTCGGCATATTCTGCATTAAATTTTGAGCTGCTTGTGCCTGTGCAAGCGGACTTACATAGTTTCTTAATCTCGGATTATGGATAGGCATTGATTCATGTTCGTAAGGATTTTGTGTTTCTTTTCTATATGCATTTATACCGTAATTCACTGTTGTAAAAGGTTTTTCCGGATTTGTATAAGAACTGCCTATCGGATTTGTTCCTTTATACATATTAATTTCACGTTCATTTAAACTTTGGCTAAGCCCGATTTTCATATCAGGTTCTTTACGTCTGAATAATTTTATTACTGACAACACAAGCAAAGCTACAAGTCCGTATGAGAAAACTTTATTTAAAGTATCAGCATTTTCTCCCACAGAATCCTGTATTCCGGAACCTATAGAAGATGATTTTTTAGTAATCTTATCAAAAAGATTTGATGTTTTTTCTTCTGCAAGTTCATCTCTGTATATCGGTGCGTAACTGTCAATTGGACTATTTAATTTAACCTGTTTTGTTTCATTTTTTACTGGAGGAATAATCGGCGCAAGTGAATCAAAAGAAATACTTGAACCTTGTGCATTTTCCGCTTGGAAAAATATACTTACTCCGTTACCTTTATCATCTACCATAACGGTATCTACATTTGAAACATTATTATAAATAGTATTTAAAGTTTTTGATGCTCTTATACCTTTCATATTTAAAGTTATTTTGTTCGGAGCTTGAACTGTTTTTTTTACATCTACCGATTTATCAGCTGTTAAAACTATATTATATGTGTCCTTTACCGGTACAATTTCTATTGTTTGCAATACATTATCTTCTGCACAAACCGTAAGCATAGATAAAACTAAACCTAAAAATAACAACGCTTTTTTCATAATAAAATACTCTCTCTCCCTTGATTATAGTGTACATGATTGACATAACCATGCCATCAATCAAGAGATTAAAATTTAGGGCTGATGTTCTAGACCATATGGTCTAGAACATCAGCCCTAAATTTTTTTCTTTTATTAAGCTACTGTTTTTAAATACTCTATAATATCAGAAGATTCATACATCTGTATATTTCTATCTTTGTCTACCAAAAACGGAACCTGTCTTTTTCCGCCAAGTTGTATTAATGCGTCTTCCTTTTCTTTGTCTGCGGTATCAATTTTATTATAAGATATACCGTTTTCATCCATAAAAGCCATAACTTTTTTACAGTAAGGACAATATTCTAAAATGTATAAGTCGTACATATAACCTCCTTGTATTAAAATTATTTTAC
Organism: Candidatus Gastranaerophilales bacterium; assembly: GCA_905236505.1. GTDB lineage: Bacteria > Cyanobacteriota > Vampirovibrionia > Gastranaerophilales > Gastranaerophilaceae > CAG-196. The sequence goes on along the minus strand of CAJOPY010000011.1, from coordinate 20,818 downwards.
TGATGTAAAAAAATTTCATCAGTCGCTAGGATATTTAAAGAGTTTATCAATAGCAAAACTTATTTCTTGTTCGTATATATCGCTTTCTTTATTATTTGAAAGTTTAATTAAAGGTAAATTATATTCATCCGCAAGTTTTTCAACCTTCGGGTCATAGCCGATTGCGATTGTTTTTATATCGGATTTTATTCCTATAACATTTGCATGAAAACGCATTGCTATAAGATATTGAACCGATGACAATTCCTTTATCGCTTCGGATAAAGACAAATTAAACAAAATTTTTACATTTTTATGCCCTGTTTTTATTAACATTTCACAAAATTTATTGCAAATATTTAAATCAATACTGTCTTGAAGAGATATTACCCGAACTTCTTTCTCAGAAAATTTTTCTGTAATTTTGTCAGCCAGTAATTCTAAAAAACTTTCTGATAAATTTTTAAACTCTCTGAGTTGAACACAAACGGCATCTTGTTTTGCATATTGAACTGTATTTAAGTCAAAAACCGGATCTTTTACCAGTTCAGAATGAATTCCCCAGCTTGATAAAAGTTCTTGTGAACCTTTATCTCTTACCGTAATTTGATGTGCAAATCTTAAAGAGCATTTGGTTAGAAATATACCTATTTTAGAATTAATCGGACCTATGCCTTGTGAATAAATAATAACCTTTTTTCCCGTTAAAACAGCCGTATTTATTACACCCAAATAATATATTAAACTTTTTAAACTTGTACTGTCTTGCAGAAGACTTCCTCCTCCGGATATTAAAACATCCGCTTCCAGCATAGGTTTTACAAAATCAAACATTCCACACGATTTTACACCGTGAATTTCAGCGGTTTTTTGCGGATTTGATGATATAAAAGTAACACTTTCCGCACCTTCATTTTTTAATTTTTGAGCTAAAACATGTGCTATTGCTTCATCACCGAAATTATCAAATCCTATATAGCCGGATACTAAATATTTCATGCGGACATATTCTCCATAACCGTTTTTAAATAAGGTATTGACTGAATTGCCCCATAATTCTGTGTTTGCAGACCGGAAACTACAGATGCAAACTTAGAAGCTTTCTCCGGAGAATAACCATTTGTAACAGCATACAAAAATCCGCCGTTGAAAACATCACCGGAAGCTGTTACGTCTATGGCTTTGGTCGTATTATAAAATTCGGTAAAATTTATACTTCCTTTATAGCCTGTATAATATCCGTTATCAATATGAGATTTTATAACAACAATTTTTACACCCTTATCCCAAAAATATTTCATTATTTTATCTATTGAATCCATGTCATAAAGTCTTACGGCATCTCCTTTAAGACTTAAAAACATTATATCAGTATATTCTGTAATCTCTTCTAAATATTCCTTTGAATCGGAAGAACTCATAAAACATGATGTATAATTCGGGTCATAAGCGGTAATCACTTCATTTTCTCTTGCTATTTTAAAGCTTTCACGTATTAGCTCTCGCGAACTTGCACTAAGTGACTGCACTATACCCGTTGAATAAATTAATTTTAGATTTTTTATACAATCTTCTGTTAAATCATCTATATTAAGTTTTGTTGCCGCAGTCTTTCTTTTGTAATAAAGAAGCTCTTTTTTCCCTTGCGTATTAGAAACAATATACATTCCGTTTTGTTCGTCATTTGTTTTGATATGTGATGTATCAATGTTTTCTTTTTGCAAACTTGATATTATAAATTCGCTAAAACCATCATTTCCGACTTTTGTAATATAAGCAGGAGCGCCTCCTAATCTTGCAATTGCTACTGCTGTTGTAACCGTATCACCACCGAAAAACTTATTAAGAGTTGAACTTTCTGCAAGTGTACCGTTTGAAGAAAGTTCTATAAGGCACTCTCCTATTATTGCTATATCTGATTTTTGTTGTTCCATTTTTGGAACTCCTTTATTTCTTTCAAAATTTCTCTGGTTCTTATTGTAATTAGTTTTGGCTCAAATCCTTGATAAAAATCTCTGCCGACACCTACTGCAACAGCTCCGGCTTTAATGTATGTTACAACTTCATTGAGCTTTATATTCCCCATAGGCATCAGGTTCAAAAACGGCATTTGGCGCAAAATATCTTTTATGTATTGAACTCCGCCCATCGCTTCTGTCGGGAATAGTTTAATTAAAGGAATTCTTGACTTCCAAGCATTATATGCTTCATTCGCAGTTGTAGCTCCTGCTATAAAAGGAACTTTTTTATTTTTTGATATTTTTATTAAATTCATTTGAAAAATCGGAGAAGAGTACATAACCGCACCGCATTCAAATGCTGCATCCGCCTGCATAGAAGTAATAATACCTCCGGCACAAATATGTACAAATTTTGATGCTTCTTTTATAGCTTCATACACAGAAGGGTGCTCAACATTCATTTCTATAATACGAATTCCTCCCTCTGCAAGAGCTTTTGCAGTATTAACCGCAAATTCTGCATCTTTACACCTGATAATAGGATAAATTTTATCCTCTGCAATCATTTTTATATAATTTTCTGTCATATATTTTGTCCTTCTTTCACTCAATTATACCACAAAATAAAACCCTGACTTAATAATTAAAAACCTTTTTGTAAAATAACTTTTATTATCCTTAAAAATTTCGTTAATCTTAAACTATCAATTCATAATTATTAAAAGTGTGTAAAGTTTTGTAACAAATTCCTTTCTTGTTGAAATTATCTAAATTTTAAATACTTTATATATATGTAAGATTAAAATGATGGTGAGCTAAAATGGCAATCGCGAATTTACACGAAACATTATTATTTTATACGCAGAATAAAGCGAGGTTGATAGACGAAATGGATCGCCTGCAACACGAAAGAACTAATGCTCTTTATTCTCAAGGTGATGTTCGCTCTATTAAAGCTCAAGATGAACAAGAAATCAAAAATTTTTACAAAGCTTTATATGATGACAGTGAAGAATATCAAGGAAAATATAAAGATTATACAGAAATTCCTGATTTTGAAGATGAAATTGAAAAAATAAATGCAAAATATCAAGAACAATTAGAACAGTTAACCGCTTGGGAAACTCAATTAGAAGCACAGATTACTACTAACAGTGCTGAGCTTGAAGAAACAAATGCTTACATAGAATCAATCAAATCAATGCTTCAAAGCAACATACAAGAAGATTATAACTACGGATTAAGCAGCTAATAATTCTTTTGTTTTACTCTTTTGTACGCAGAAATTATTATGTTTCTTGCTTCTATCGCCTCTTCTTTTGTTAAGGGTTCTATATTTTTTAGCGAATAATTAATTCCCAAATTTTCATATTTAGGAATTGCCATATTGTGATATGGAAGAACATCTAAGGCTTTTATATTATTTAAGCTTCCCAAGAATTCTCCAAGTTGATTTAAATAGTCTTGATTGTACGTAATATCCGGAACTACAACGTGTCTTATCCAAGCTGCTTTTCCGATTTCAGAAAGATATTTTGCAAAAGACAGAACGTTTTTATTTGAACAACCTGTAAGTTTTTTGTGCTCTTCATTATTTATATGCTTGATATCCAACAAAACTAAATCTGTATATTCAAGTACTTTGTTTATTTTATCGTAATTTTCCGGAGAATACGTTATTCCTGATGTATCCAACGCTGTATGAATATTTTTTTCTTTTGCTTTTTTAAATAAATCGCTTACAAATTCAGCCTGAATCAAAGGTTCACCACCTGTTACGGTAATTCCGCCTTTACAAAATTCTTTTACGGAAGTGTATTGTTCAATAATTTCTTCCGAACTTAACCGTTTACCGTTTTTTTTTATCTCCCAAGTATCAGGATTATGACAATAAAGACATCTCATAGGACACCCTTGCATGAACACAACAAAGCGAACTCCGGGACCGTCCACAGTTCCGCAAGTTTCTATTGAATGTACATTTCCGATAATCATATCTTTAGCCATAAAACTATTATACTTCTAATTTTTTATACCGATAAGTAATTTAGGCATTCGGTTTTTGTTTTTTGGTTTTTGAATAATTATTTTTATTGTTTTTCTTTGTAAACTGCTGAGGAGCAAGATTGTATGATGTTTGTATCCTTTTTACACTCAAAACATCCGGCATTGCTTGAAGGGCAGTCATTACTTTTCTTAATGTATCAATATTATCAAGTTCAATTCCGAGTTCTATTATTCCGACTTTGCCTTTAGATTTTACGTTCGCAGAATTTATATTTGTATTATTGTCTGAAACTACGCTTATAACGTCTTTAAGCATACCCAAACGTTCACCTGTTTCAATACGAATAGTTGTACTGTATGTTTTATTTACATTATTTCCTGACCATTGAATATCCATTAGACGTTCCACTGGTATATTATCTAATGTTCTGCAATCCAGACGATGTACAGTTACACCCTTAGAACGCGTAACAACACCGACTATGGGTTCTCCGGGAATCGGTGAACAACACCTTGCAAATGAATACAAAAGACCTTCAAGCCCTATTATGTCTTTTTCTGATGCTTTTCGTGGTTTATGCTGAGGAAGATTTTCCGGTTTTGGCGGCTTTTTAAGTCTGTTTATTATCTTATTTAGAGTTGTTTCACCATAACCTAATGCTGCAAATAAATCATCTGCACTTACATAATTCATTTGCTTGGCAACTTTTTCAAATTCACCTTCTTTTATGTATTCATCAAAAACTGCTTTTGTAAGCTCATGTTCCAAATTTGCTTTACCGATGTTAATATGATCTTCGCGTTTATTTTTCTTATACCAAATTCTGATTCTTGAAGCGGCCTGTTTTGTAACAACGAAATTAAGCCAGTCTAATCTCGGAGCAGCAACTTTTGAGGTCATAATTTCTACAATATCACCGTTTTTTAATTTAGTATCAAGCTGCGCTATACGTCCGTTTATTAAAGCTCCCACAGTTTTATGTCCGACATCCGAATGAATACGGTATGCAAAATCTACAGGGGTTGCACCTTGAGGTAAATCAATAACATCACCTCCCGGAGTGAATGCAAAAACCTGATCAGAAAACAAATCCAGCTTTACGGATGCTACATAATCCGCAGCATCTTTGGTATCTTTATTGTATTCTACCAATTTTTTCATAAAAGAAAATTTTATATCACTCGCTGAATCTGCTTTTTGAGAGCCCTTTTCTTTATATCGCCAATGTGCTGCAACACCATATTCGGCAATTTCATGCATTTCCCAAGTTCTTATTTGAACTTCCAGCGGTTTTTGTCTTGGACCTATAACTGAAGTATGCAGCGATTGATACATATTTCCTTTCGGCATTGCAATATAATCTTTAAATCTTCCCGGAATAGGTTTAAATCGTGAATGAATAAGCCCCAAAACTTCATAACATTCTTTTTCCGAATCTACAATTACACGGACAGCAGTAATGTCATACAAATCATGAAAAGCTACATTAAGCCTGTTCATTTTTTTATAAATACTGTAATAATGTTTTGCCCTACCTGTTATTTTTGCGTTTATTCCGCTTGCCTTAACATCTTGTGATATCTTATCTATTAAAAATTTTACCGTTAATTCTCTTTCTGCTTTCTTCTGAGATACAAGCTGTGCAATTTCATAATACTTATCAGGGTGAAGATACTTTAACGACAAATCCTCAAGTTCAGCTTTTATTTTTCCGACACCTAAGCGATTTGCAAGCGGAGCAAATATATCCAAAGTTTCTTGTGCTATTTTCTGCTGTTTTGCCGGAACCATGTAATTCAACGTACGCATATTATGCAATCTGTCAGCAAGTTTTAAAAATATTATTCTTACATCGGATGCCATAGCTATAAACATTCTGCGGAAATTTTCGGCTTGACGTTCTTCGGTTGACTTAAATTGAAGTTTACTTAACTTTGTTACACCCTGCACTAAATTTAGAACATCCTCGCCGAATATTTCTTTTATCTCTTCCGGCTTTGTATCGGTATCTTCCAAGATATCATGTAAAAATCCGGCAATAAGCGTGTTTTTATCAGCTCTAAGACCAATTAAAATCTTTACAACTTCTATGGGATGGATAATGTATGGTTCCTCAGACACTCTGTATTGTCCGGCATGAAGTTTTTTTGCGTATTCGTAAGCTTTCTCAAGCTCCTCTATATCTTCCTCCGGATACTCTTGTTCTTGCAAAAGTTTCCTTATATCATCATATGAGATTACAAATTGTTCCATTATATTGCTATAATAATTTTTTTTAATAAAAAAATCAAGATTTTTATAAATATTGAAAGATAAAAATAATAAGGTATTAAACTATGTCGTCTTTATTCCTTTTATACTCATAATTCCATTTTATATTTGTGATAAAATAAAATCATTACAAATATAAGGATAAAAATTATGAAAATGTCAAAATTGTTTGTACAAACTTTAAGAGAGTTTCCTTCTGATGCTGAAGTTATATCACATAAGCTTTTAATCAGAGCAGGATATATAAGAAAACTTGCAATGGGAGTTTATAATTATCTTCCTCTTATGTGGAGAGTTATAAGAAAAATTGAAAACATTATAAGAGAAGAAATGGACAAAGCCGGCGCTCAAGAACTTCTTATGCCGTTTGTTCAACCAAAAGAACTGTGGGAAGAATCCGGCAGATGGGGAGCTTACGGCGGAGAATTAATGAGATTAAAAGACCGACACGGAAGAGAAATGTGTCTTGGACCTACTCATGAAGAAATTATTACATCTATTGCACGCGACGGATTAAAATCGTACAAACAATTGCCTGTAAATTTGTATCAAATTCAATCAAAATTCCGTGATGAAAGACGTCCGCGTTTTGGTTTACTAAGAGGCAGAGAATTTATTATGAAGGATGCATATTCTTTCGGAACTTCACAAGAAGAACTTGAAAAAGAATACCAAAATATGTGGAATGCTTATACAAAAATATTTAAAAGATGCGGATTAGATACTAAAGCGGTTCAATCTGATTCAGGCGCAATCGGAGGAAGTGTCAGTCACGAATTTATGGTTATTACAGACACGGATGCAGGAGAAAATGACGTTTTCTATTGTGAATGTGATTATGCCGCAAATTCTAACCACGCAGTATCTGTCTTAGAAGAAACCAATACTGCCGGTTCTTGGAAAGAAGCACAAATTCTTGATACTCCAAACACGCATTCTATAGATGAATTATGTGAATTTTTAAAAATTCCTGCAACAGTCATTGTTAAAACACTTGTTTATATCATAGATAAAAAACCTGTACTTGCACTTATCAGAGCTGATCGTCAGGTTGAAGAAACAAAGCTTATGAATTCTGTCGGAGGTAATGATATAAGAATTGCAACTTCCGGCGAAATAGAAGAAATGATGAGTATTAACGGATACGATGCAGAAAAAGGGTTCATAGGTCCGGACGGACTAAAAGAATATAATGGTTACCCTGTAACAGTTGTTGCAGATGAAACTGTTAAAAATATGAAAAATTTTGTTATAGGAATTAACAAAAAGGACAAACACGGAGTAGGATATAACTGGGAAAAAGATATTAAATTGCCGGAAATTGTTACAGATATTCGCTTAACTGAAGCAGGAGATAAATGTCCGGTATGCGGCAAACCTCTTAAAGTTACGAGAGGAATAGAAGTAGGTAACATTTTTCAATTGGGAACTAAATATTCAAAACCTATGAATGCCGTTTATTTGGACCGAAACGGGAAATCACAACCATATATAATGGGGTGTTACGGAATTGGTGTTACAAGAACAGCAGCTGCTGCAATAGAAGCTCATCACGATGAACACGGAATTATATGGCCTTTAAGCATTGCGCCTTATCATGCTGTTGTTATTCCGGTAAGCACTAAAGACGAACTTCAAATGAAAGTTGCAAATGATTTATATCAAACTCTTTTAAAACACGGAGTAGAGGTTGTTATTGATGACCGTGACGAAAGAGCCGGTGTAAAATTTAAAGATGCGGATTTAATAGGTTTTCCGTATAGAATTACGGTAGGAAAAACCATAACTGACGGTTTGGTAGAATTTAAAGAAAGAAATTCTGATGAATTAAAAAATATAAAACCGGAAGATGCCGCAGAAATTGTTATCACTGCAGTACATGAATTAGTAAAATAAAAATGTTTACTGTTAAATTTAAAAATATGTTATAATGTAAAAAAGGATTATAATTGTATGAAAAAGTTTTTTGCTATATCTCTGTTACTTATTCCGCTATGTGTTTTAGCTGATGACACGATTGAAATTGATGAACCTCAGTGGAAAGATTTTGCTCCCAAAGCTTTCATAGAAGTTAACGAACCAAAGGGTTTGGCAAAATTTAATGATACTGCTGCTTATTGGTATAAAAGAAAAACGGAATTCAATAATGAAATAGAAAAATGTCGTGAATTTGAAAATTACGAAACTAAATTTACGTGTTATCAAAATTTAAAGGTATTACAGTATCAAAAAAACAGTGATTATAATGCCAGACTGGAAGCTATAGAAAGAGCAAAACATATGCCTCAAGAAATACAAGATCCGACAGCCAATATGCTTCCTATAAACAGTTATTTAAACAATTTTAGCAGATTTCAGCCTAACGAATTAAGATAATTTAACACTTGCCTTAATGCAACAGAACGGTGAGAAATTTGATTTTTTTCGCCTTCGCTTAGCTCTGCCATAGTTTTATTTAAACCCTTTACCAAAAATATCGGATCGTATCCAAATCCGTTTATTCCTTTTGGTTCATAAGTTATAACTCCTTCACATACTCCTTCACAAGCAAACGCAATATCACCTTTCGGATTTAATAATGTCATTGAACAGGAAAAATGCGCATGTCTGTTTTTCTCATCACCCAATTCTGATAACACTCTTTTTATACGCAGTTCCGGAGTTTTTTCATATCTTGCCGAATAAATGCCGGGCTTTCCGTTTAAAAAATCTATGCACAACCCTGAATCATCCGCCAAAACCCATGTTTTTGACAAATCCCAAGCTGCTTTGGCTTTTATATATGAATTTTCCTCAAAAGTTTTTCCGTTTTCTTCCGGATCAAAAGTATCAGGAGGCAAAACAAATTCAATGCCGCTGCCTTTTACAATATCATTAATCTCTTGAACTTTATGCTTATTTGATGATGCTAATACAATCTTCATACATTGATATTATCACGAATTTTTTCATTTTAAAACAATATTATTCTAAATATTGGCTAATCCAAGCTGTAATAACTTTTGATAAACTCGCATCATTTTTTAACAAGAGCTGACCGTTTGATCTTGAAGGTGATATATAAGTAGTAAAAGTATTTTGCGCAAATTTACTTAAGTATTCTTGCGCATTTATACTTGCCAAGTCACCCGTTCCTGATATTGCAAAAATATCTACACCGGATAATTCTGCCATCTTCACCGGTACATATATTCCTTTAGCATTAACAACCGGTGACAACATTACAATTGTTTTAGGTTTACTATCCAATGAACTTATAGCACAAATACCTGCTCCGGCACCAATATCAGAACCTACTAATGCCCAATTGTCAAAAAATATCCTCTTATTCTCTTTTTTAATATGAGAAATAACTGCTTTTACATCCGAAGGATACTTTGCATAAGCATTATGTGTTAAATTTTTCCAAGATTGTCTTACTAATTTATTATTGTATACACTTTTTCCGTGTCCTCTTAAATCAATTGTTACTATTGCATACCCTTGCTCCAACAGTTCATCAGGCAGGGTTTCCCACCAATTACTGTTATAACCGAGAGAATGCAGTAAAACTACTGTTTTAAATTCTTTCTGTCCTTTTACTTTCGGATACTTAAGCGTTGCATTGATGTTAAAACCGTCTTCCGTCAAAACTTTATACTCAGATACCGTATACTTTTGACCGGCAGCAAAAACAGTATTTATAAAAATCAAAAATAATGTTAAAATAAAAATCAGCTTTTTCATACCTTTTTATTATACCATATTTAATTCATTGTTACAATTCTTAATAAAAAGGCAATTTCTGAAGGTTTATATACTTTATATATATAATAGAGATAAAAACAAGGAGAGCCATGTCAATAGTTATAGATGCAAATATGAAACTGTTCGCTGACAGAATGAATATTACTTCTTCCCGAATGATACAAGATTACGGGCTTAAAACTGTTGATGAAATTATCGAATCCGAAGCTTCCAAAGGGAATACACAAGCTGTTAAATATGCGCAAGAGATGTATAATTCTCCGGCAAAACTTATTCAAATCTTTAGGTTAACAGATGTTGAAAATAAATTTGTAATTCTGCATAACATGGACTCTAAAACCAGAGAAGAAGTTCTTCCGATGCTGGACAAAGAAGATTTGGCTATGGGATTATATTTCTTTACTCAGGATAAATTGCTTGATATATTGGCAAATGTTGATATAGAAGAACTTGTTGGTGTAATTTTAAATGCATTTCCTCTTGAAGATATAATAAATATGTTTCAAGAAGAAGACTTAGCAATGTTTTTCCATAATGATAAACTAGAAAAAAATGATATTATGAACGAACTAAAAAGTTTACCGCCGGATGTCATGATTAAATTTATAGAAGGACTTACCGGAAAACCATATTTTCAATCAAATCCGGAAGAGATTTTAAAGAATATAGAAAAACTTCCCGAAGATAAATTCCGTGATTTTGTATCAATGATAGACCCTGATATACAAAAGCAATTAACATTCCAACTTACAAAAAAAGATCCTGAAAAGTTACAATTATTTAATCAATACACGTATGTAAAAATGTTGAGTATATTACCAAAACCTGAGATGGTAAAACCCATGATAGCTTTGGAAAAAGATACTATTTTAAATATTATTACGCTTTTACCCGATGATTTGATGGCTATAGTAGCTTCTCAAATTGATACAACTGATTTTGCAGAATTTCTTTTAAAAGGGCATACTGACATTCTTGAACAAGCTCTAATGATTTAAAGCTTTTTGCCTTACATAATAGTTATCGTCTTGTTTTAATTTTTCCAGAATATCATCATATTTCCCTACAGAAAGTATTAGTTGAGCTATTTTTTCTCTTATTGTGTATTCTGATTGAGATGCGCATTCTACAATAATTTCTTTTAGAATATTATCCGGAACAAAATTATGAAAAAAATTTAGAGCTTCTAAGCACCAATATAATTTAAATAACTGTTTATTTATTACATATTTTTTATCTCTGAAAATAAATTTGCTGAGTTCTTTTAGGGCTTCTTGGGCGTATAAAACTACTTTTTCTGTATAATTTTTTGAAAAATTATTGTAGTTTTTTAAAAGAACAGCACTATCAATTACTAATCTGCATATGTTTGCATTTATATCAATTGTTGCTTTTCCTAAAGGTTCTGCTGAGTATCTTGAAAAAAGTTCTTTTTTTGAAACATCGGTTCTTAATATTTTGTTTATTTTCAATGCCGCAGCTTCTCTTATTTTGCCGTCACAGCCTGTCAGATTGGATAATAGTATGTTTACTTCATTATCATCATATACACTGTCTAATTTTAATGCGGATATTTGTTTTTCAGGTATGTTACCTGATTTCAGCATGTTAATAAGTTCATTATGAGAAAATTCCCGTTCGCAAAGCTCACACGCTTTATCAAAATTCACATCTATATTTTCATAAAAATCTAAATTATCATTTTTAAAGTTTTTCATATTACTAATAATTCTACCATAACGCACAATGAAAAAGGAGTGAAAAATAGTTTTAATGAATGATAAATAAATTAATTAATACTGTATTATATAATTAAGGAGAAACCATGAGTTTATTTCAAACTATAATAGATAAAATTTTAATATTTGAAAAAGAGCCTCAAAAGATAGGTTTATCTCAATTTAAATCTGATACATTAACACATAAAAAACAAAAAGGACCATCTTTAAACAATAAAGATGTACGACTTTCCGATTTGATGAGAAGAGCGGGTTAACAAAAAGAAAAAACTTTCTTCTTAAACATGGAATTTTATAAATTTTAAATCAAAATAGGTTATTTGGATGATTTTATATAATTTCAATTAAAGTTTTATTTTTGTCTGCCGAAAGAAAAAATATAATCATATTTTGGTTGGAGAGATTATGACAGATACATTAACTACCCCGATACTATCCAAAAACATTTCTGCTGAAAGTATTTTGGAAGAAGCAAGAACAGCTCACGAAAATTATTTAATAAAGCAGCAGCAGCCTGATTTAGAAAAAGCTATTGAATGCTATATAGATGCTATTAAAATTAATCCTGCAATTTGTGAATCATATTACAGACTTGCAAGTTTACTTCTTATGAAAGGACAAATCACGGTTGACGGAGCATTGGAACAGTGCAAAACTGCGCTTACATTGGAACCTAAAAATGCTAACGCACATATATATTCAGGCTATTTTTCTTGCTTAAACGGTGATTATGAAGAAGCCGAAAAAGAATTTCATCTTGCAATTTCCAATTCCGGAAAAAATTCCGCAAGGCCCAGATTATTTCTGTCTAAAGTTTTATTATCAAAAATTCGTAATCATTCGTCATCAGTAAAAGATACTGTTAAATTCTTATACTATCTTCTGTCCGGAAGCATGATGATTATGTGGGATTGTCCGTCTATAAAAATGTTTTGTAAATTTTTGGCAAATGATTTTTCTGTGTTTTCATATAAAACCTTAGGTGAAACTTTTGAAAAAATGAAGCTCTTTCCGTCTGCTTTAGATGCATACACTAAGGGATTGGAAAAAACTCAGCAAGGAAATCTTTTTTATCAAAAAATGGGAGATTTATCTTTAGAATGCAATAATATAGACGCAAGTATAGAATTTTTTAAAAAGGCTCATGACGTTAATCCTAACGACAGAGAAGTTTTAATAAAACTTGCAACAATAATGCAGACTTATCATCCGGAAAATATTGATGAAACAATTGATTACTACAATTCTTTATTAGAATTCGGTATTGATTTAGATAAAATTTATTATGAACTCGGACATTTATATTTACACAAATCAGACAAAATACATGCCGTAAGCGCATTTAAATTAGCACAAGAACTTAACCCTGAAAATCCTTACTATAACAATTCACTTGCATACGCTTACATTAAAGCTGAACTTTATGACGATGCAATAGAATATTATCAGGAAGCTATAAAACTTAATCCTGACGCAGAATGGACCGCTATAGTATGTCATGCGCTCGGTGCTATTTATTCGGAAATTAAAGGGAATTATGAAGCGGCAGAAGCAACATTCAATGCCGGTATGGTTCTTGACCCAAACAATGTAGATATTCAACTTTCTTTGGGTGATATGTATATGGCTCAAAATGACATAGACAAAGCTATTAAGACATACTGCGATGCAATTGCGGTAAATCCGGAATATTATTTAACGTACGCAAAAGCCGGTCTTGCTTTGTGGGAAAAAGATTATTTGGAAGAAGCCATTGTAGCATTCCATAAATCTATAGAAATAAATCCTGATTTTGAAATCTCACAAAATAACTTAGGCGTTGTATATCTGGACGGAATTGGTGATCCTAAGGCATCTTTAGAGTATTTTAAAAATGCAATTGATATAAATCCTAATTATACGCTTGCTTATTTTAATTTGGGACGTGCTTATCAAGCCTTAGATAACAAAGCAATGGCTGCCGAATACTATCAAATGACTTTAGACTTAAATAAAGTTACGGAAGAATTATCGGAAAAAGATATAAGAGAAAGAATATTTGATTTGTTTAACTAATTTCTTTATGTTAAACTTGCTTTATGAACAGAAAACCGATTATTGCAGTAGTAGGACGTCCAAACGTAGGTAAATCATCATTTGTCAACAGACTTGTCGGCAGACGCCAGTCTATAGTTGATGATTTGCCCGGAGTTACCCGTGACAGAATTTATTTTGATTGCGAATGGCAAAATCGCCAATTTACTGTTATTGATACCGGAGGAATCGTTCCGGGTGACGAAAATGAAATAATGCTTTCCATATACGACCAAGCTAAAATTGCCTGTGAAGAAGCTGATAAAATTATATTTATTGTAGACGGAACTGACGGAGTAACACCCGTTGATGAAGATATAGCAAACATTTTGCGACAAAGTGATAAACCTGTTTTCTTGGCTGTTAATAAAATAGATTCACACACACAAACTTCGCTTATAAATGATTTTTATTCGCTTGCAATCGGGGAACCTATTGCTATATCAGCCCTTCACGGTTCCGGAGGGGTCGGAGATTTGCTGGAAGAGATTACAAAAGATATTATTCAAGATGAAAACATAACCGAAGATTCCGCAATAAAACTTGCCATAGTCGGCAGACCAAATGCCGGAAAATCATCTATAGTTAATGCTCTTTTAGGAGAAAACCGAGTTATTGTATCTGATATATCCGGAACTACCCGTGACAGCATTGATTCAAGATTAACATACAATGAACAGGATTTTGTTATTATAGATACAGCCGGTATTCGTAAAAAGTCTAAAGTTGATTACGGAATTGAAAAATTTGCAGTAGACAGAGCTATCCGTTCAATTAGAGAATGTGATGTTGCTTTGCTTGTAATAGATGCGACAGAAACTGTAAACGGTATCTCAGATCAGGATAAAAAAATTGCTTCAATTATAACAGAAGCAGGTAAAGGCATGGTTATTGCAATTAATAAATGGGATTTAATAGAAGATAAAAAAACAAATACCATTAATAAATTTCAAAAAATGCTAACCAACGAAATACCTTTTTTAAGCTATATACCTAAAATATTTATAAGCGCAGAAACGCACCAAAGATTAAACCAAATATATACAAAAGTAATTGAAGTCAGAAATGAACATACAAAAAGAGTTTCAACCGGTTTATTAAACAAAGTGATAAATGAAGCATACGCTCTAAACCCTCCGCAAACTATAAAAAATAAACGTTTAAAAATAATGTATACAACTCAAGCTTCAATAGAGCCTCCGACATTTGTTCTTTTCGTAAACTCAGAAGATTTATTAAAAGACCACTATAAAAGATATATGGAAAACAAATTAAGAGAAGCTTTCGGATTTTTTGGCACCCCGATTAGGATTACCGTAAAAGAACGCAGTGAAAAAAACAAAAACCGCAAAAAATAAAATTATTCTAACGGCTGTTTACCTAATTTAATTTTACCGTTTTTTATGTTTGTATATCTTGTACATTGTTTAACTCTGTCATATCCAAGCATTATACCAAGCATAAAATCTTGTTCTGCAGTTAAATCATACAATTTTGAGTTAAATGTTTTTACTACATTGATACACTCTTCCGCTCCAAAATATACGTTTATTTTATTATTACCTATTTCATCTATTTTATACGGTATATTTTCTTTTTTAAGTCTATCTTCTATTATGTTTTTATATTTTGACTTTTCCGTTGTTAATATTAAATTACGTATTCCTTTTTTGTATTCGTATATATGATGAGTAAAAACTCTTAACTCAGACATTGCTTGTTTTGCAATAGGAGTTTTTTCCCCGAAAGATACGCTTCTGTTTATTGGTACAATATTATATACTTTCAAATTTACCTCTTTTATATTATCTATTTCTTTATTTTTACAAAATCCGGTACCTGATTTTTTGCATTTCTTAATTTCAGATACTGTTCTTTTAACTGTTCCTTTTCTTCGTTATCAGAATTCTGTGCTTTTTCGTCTAATTGAGTATACAACTCGCGTTCTGCTTCGTTTGCCTTTGTATAAACGTCCATTTCCTGAGATTTTTTAAATGCATTGACTTTGCTTTGATATGCAATTTTTGGTGCATTAAATATTGTATACAAAAGTGCAAATCCGCAAAAACCTGCAGCGAGCAATGCTACAAATGCTCCGACTGTATTAACAATTCTCTTACTCTTAGCTTTATTTTTTTGTTTTTCAATATTATTTTTTAATTTTTCCAACTCTTTTTTATCAGCCCCTTTTGCAAGCTTCTCCGAATATTCCGCAAGAGAATCCAAGACAAAATCACCGTCTTTTGCAAGTTCCCAAATAAGTTTGCCCGCAAGTACCAAACCGCCTAAAAAAGTTGCTTTTATAAGTTTCATTGTTTCACCTTTACGGGAAATAGGATTTTCGTCCTTTGAAGTAACGGTTTGACCGGACTTTTCAGACTGTTTTGTAAAAGATATATTTTTATTTGAATAATATGTATTTTGGCTCAGTTGTACAGCTATCATCTTAAACGCCTTTTATCATTACCCCGTTTCCGTTATCAGCCATTTTTACTGTAGCATAATGATTGATTTTTTCATCCAAAGATACATCTTCATCTTTTATTTCATCATTTATATCTTCATATATGTTTGATTGAGCGGATTTTTGACGGGAAAAAACGTCCATTTCTTTTTCGCGGGCATATGCGTTAACTTTTGTATTATAAAGTTTTGACGGCAATGTTAGCCCCAACATTCCAAGCCCTGCAATTATACCTATCGGAACCTGCCATTTCCAGCCGCCTTCTTTTACTTTTGGTATAAAACCGGAAAAAAGGCCTGCTATAACACCTGTTAATGCACTTCCGCCTACTGATGCTAAAATTGCCAAATTCCTTTCGGTTCCTCTGTTAATAGGATTTTCATATTCCTTTGATTTAAAATTTGTATTATACTTTGGAAAATTAACACCTATTGGCTGTATTGACATAAAAACCTCCTATACACTTTTACACAATTATATCAAAACCCGTAAATGTAAAAATTTGCTATTTTTGTTAATAAAATTTTACATTAAACACTTGTTTTTTATTTTTCCGAATTTTTAGGCTCTGTTTTTTTCTTTTTATGTACAATACTTTTTATACTGTCCGTCTTTACCTTTAAAGATAAATTAACCGTGTTTGTTGTATATGACTTTTTGCAAGCTTCTGCCGAATTTTGTTCACTTTTTGATAAAGTATATTTTCCTTCTATTTCACCTATAGGTATATTATAAGTCAATCCGATACCTACCTGATTTGTTTTACTTTTATATTCCTTTGAATCCGATATTTGATTCATGTATTCTAAATTTAGTGATACTTTTTTATAACCTGCATTGCCGTTAATCATAAACATATTATTTAAACTGTTACTTTTTTCAATAGTTGCATCTGCATTTTCTATTACCATTAGCATATAATTAAAATCACCCTTAGAGTAATTTCCGCTTAATGTTAAACCTCCGCTTATACCGGTTGCATCACACCGTTCATCCCATCTGTTTATATGTTCAAAACCCGCTTCCGGACTAATATTTAATGATAATCCTTGTTTTGTAAAATTTTTATCAAAAGACGTATTAACACCAACTCCGTATACTCTGCCGGTTCCGTCCTGCCATTTCATATAAGTTTTTGCACCGTAATTTCCAAAATTTTGCTCAAAAGAAACTTTTGTATCCTTACTTTTTACCTCTTTTAATTCTTCTTCTCCTTTGTCATTTTGCTCTTTAAAAGTTCTTTCACTCGGATTTAACTCAAGTTTTAAAAGAGTTTTTGCCCATGCAGCACTAAATGTATGCGATTTTTGATAATCTTTTTTATCCGGATTAATATTCCAAGTCATATCTGCGCTTGCTTTAAATTTATCTATTGAATAATTAAGTGAAGGATTTATAATATAACTGTTTTCGTGTTTATCCGGAAGGTTTTCTCCTTCTTCTGCTTTACCTTGTTCAAGAACATGCTGCTCTTTTTTTGTGAAATTTAATCCGATTTTGGTAAAACCTGATACCCAGTCGTGGATACCCCAGCTTGACCTTATTGTATGAGAGTCTTTTACAATTTTACTTCCCGTTCCTGATTCATCATTATCTTGATATACAGCAGATTCTTCATATGTTGCACTTAATCCGCTTTTTTCAAAATTATTGTCAGGAAAAGCGTATGTATTACTAAAATCTACACTATAAAGCTGCTCCAATCTTTTATTTAATGACTCCAACTTTTTCTTTTCAGCATCAGTTAGTTCATATTTATGCCAAAGTTCTTCTCTTTCTTTACTGAGCTTTTCTATTTCAGCATTTACAAAATTATTATTTTGCCATTTTTCAAAAGAAGATGAACCGTTTGGTTCTTTTTCTCCCAAATACATATCATATAGAGTTGACTGAATCGTCATATATTGTTTTTCTACACGGGAAATTTCTTCCTGTATTTGTACAAGTCTGTTTTGTTGGTCTATTGCATTATCAATTATTGATAAAATTCGTTCGCGCTCTTCTTTTTCCATATCAAGAGGGAATTGTATATAAGCAAGAGTCTGAACTCCTTCAAACTTCTTTTCTTTATCATTGCGCAAACCTCTTTCAAACGAAGATATATTTCTGATAAGTGCACCGGCTAAAATTGCTTTTCCTGCCTCATTTTTATCCTGTATATCTCTAAGCAATTCATTTCCGTATTTTTCTTCAAACTCTTCTTCACATTTTAGCAAATCATTCCAAGATGATTTATTACTGCAATTGCACCACTTTGCATTCAGTTCATTTAATTTTGTTTCAAGAATTCCTAATTCTTTTTCCATTTTTTTTGTATCCGAAGTTTGTTTTGATTTTTTTAGGATTTTTTCCCGCTGATTAATTTGTTTTAAGTATTTTGTAAAAGCACTGTATTCACCTGCATCAAATTTATCATCACGTTTACCGTTTTTATCTAAAGAAGTATTATACTTTTCAAAAATTAACAACGCCAAATAATTGTCTTTTAAATCTGCACGCCTTGTTTTACGATTAATCAAACTTAGTGCCTCACGAAAAGCGCTGTTGTTTACTTCTCTTAATGTCATATTTATCCTTTATTTTACTCTCTGTAATAATAAAGTGTTTAAATTTTTAAAAATTTCATAAAGTATCCAATTGTTTACAAAACTTAATGGTGTGGTAAAATTAAGATTATGAAAGACTACTTAATTGATACACACGCTCATATTGATATGATTACTGCAGAAGGAGGCGAAACTCCTGAATACATTTTGAAAGAAATGAATGAATATGGTGTAAAAAAAGCCATCATACCTGCTGTTGAAAAAAAAACACAAAATGATATTATTTCTATAATAAATTCATATGAAAATATATACGGAATGATTGGTATTTTTCCAAGCGAAGCCAAAACATACACAGATGACTACGAAAAAGAATTGGAAAATTATGCAAAACATAATAAAAAAATAGTTGCTGTCGGCGAAATCGGATTGGATTATTATTGGGATAAATCTTTTAATGATATCCAAAAAGAAGTACTAAAAAAGCAAATTCGTATGGCAAACAGGCTTAATTTACCGATTGTTATACACGATAGAGAAGCACATAAAGATTGTTACGATATTTTAATTCAAGAACAACCTGAAAACGGTGTTTTATTTCATTGTTTTTCAGGAAGTCCGGAATTTATGAAAGAATGCGTAAAACAAGGTTGGTATATTGCTCTTGGTGGAGTTGTAACGTTTAAAAATGCTATAAAAATGAAAGATGTAGCACGTGAAGTTCCGCTTGAAAAATTAGTATTGGAGACAGATTCACCCTATCTTACTCCTGTACCGTATCGCGGAAAACCAAATAAACCCGCATACGTTAAATTCGTAGCGGAAGAAATTGCAAAAATTCGCGGAATTTCTTTAGATGAATTAATTGATATTACTACAGAAAATGCAGAAAGGTTTTTTAAAATTTGAAAAAAGAACGTTTAGATAAAGTTTTGGCTGATTTAGGTTTTTTTGAAAATAAAAGCAAAGCTTCTGCTGCAATTTTAGCCGGAAATGTAATGATAGGAACTGAAGTTATCACAAAAGCAGGGTACCAAATTAATCCGGAAAAAGAGTATGATTTTAAAATAAAAAAAATGCCGTATGTATCAAGAGGAGGATTTAAACTTCAAAAGGCTCTTTCAGCTTTTAATTTTTCACCAAAAGATAGAATTTGTCTGGACGCCGGAGCTTCTACCGGAGGATTTACAGACTGTCTTTTGCAAAACGGAGCAAAATTTGTATACGCCGTTGACGTCGGATATGGCCAGCTGGATTGGAAAATACGAAGTTCCGACAAAGTCAAAACTATAGAAAAAACAAATTTAAAAATATGTTCTTTTGCTGATATTTATTCAGAAGAAGATACTGTTGCAGATTTGTTGGTTTCTGATTTGTCTTTTATCTCAATCACTAAAGTGTTACCTAACCTAAAAAAACTTTTAAAACCTGATTTTCATGAAATGATTTGTCTTATAAAACCACAATTTGAAGCAGGAAAAGATTTGGTTGAAAAAGGCGGTGTTGTAAAAGATAAAAAAACTCATAAACTTGTTATCAAAAATGTTTTGGATTGCATAAAAAGTTTAGAATATAAAATAAAAGGTTTAACGTTCTCATCAATAAAAGGGCCGGCAGGAAATATAGAATATTTGGTTTGGTTTGGAATTTTTGAAGACAACGAAAATATTGAGCCGGATATTGATTTTGTAATAAATTCCGCTTTTGAAACATTAAACTAATTAGGTTAGACAAAAAAGAGGGCGGCTTTTTAGCCACCCTTCTTTATTCTTAATAGTTTTTTATTTTTTTATTCCGTCAAACATCTGTTTTATTCCGTCTACAGAACTTAAAATTCCTGTTGCCTCATATGGCATATATACAACCTTATTGTCTTTTCCGCTCGTTATAGCCTTCATTGTTTCTAAATACTTCATCGCAATCAGATATTTATCCGGCTGTCCTTTATCAGCAAGTGCATTTATAATTCTTTGGATAGCTTCTTTTTCACCGTCTGCTTCCAATATACGAGCCTGAGCAACACCCTCTGC
>CAJOPY010000010.1 GCA_905236505.1 Candidatus Gastranaerophilales bacterium | reverse complement strand
CTTGTTCTTGATACGGAAGTTTACTCAAATACCGGCGGTCAAGCTTCTAAATCAACACCTACAGGTGCTGTTGCGAAGTTTGCAACAGTCGGTAAGCCGACATACAAGAAAAACATGGGCTTAATGAGCATGTCTTATGGTTACGTTTATGTAGCATCAGTTGCATTGGGTGCAGACAGAGCACAAACTCTTAAAGCATTCCAAGAAGCTGAAGCTTATAACGGACCATCTATTATATTTGCTTATGCTCCTTGTATAGCTCACGGTATTGATATGTCAAAGACTCAAACAGAGCAAAAACGTGCTGTTGAAGCCGGTTACTTCCCGCTATACAGATATAATCCAAGTGCGGAAGTTCCGTTTAGCTGGGATGCAAAAGATCCTAAGGGTGCATACCAAGACTTCATAAGAAGTGAAGGCAGATATAAATCACTTCTTAAGACAAATCCGGAAGCAGCAGAAGAACTTTATTCTCAAGCGGAAAAAGATGCTGCTCAAAGAATGGAAGTTTACAAAGCAGTAGGTGCTCTTTTAAGATAAGGTAAACTTTTGGCAATAAAAAAGGTGGGCATGTTTTTTAATTTGCCCGCCTTTTTTATTAAAAAAAATTAAAATAAAAAATTATCTTATTTTATTTGCCCCATATTAATAAACGGAACAGAATTACCAAGCATATATTGTGGCATTTTTCCGTCCCATTTTTGAACGGCTTCATATTGTACAAGAGATTTATTTTGACTTAGTGCTTGTGCTCTTATTGCCATAGATTTTGCCTCAGCTTCGGCTGCAATTACTTTTTGCCTTGCTTCTTCCTGTACTTGAACTGTTTTGTTTTTAGCTTTTAGAGCATCTTGTTCTGCGGTAACTTTGCTTTCTATTGCTTGTTCAAATACTTTTGAATAATTAATATCAGTCATTTGAAAATCTGTTACAGATATGTAATTATTTTTCAGTTGTTCTTGAAGTTTAAATAAAATATCGCTTGTAGCTTTTTCTCTGTTTGCTATTAAATCTTGAGCATTCCATTTTCCGATAATATCTTTTATTGTGCCTTCAACAACAGGAGTAAGTATTTTAGACTCATAATCCATACCTATTTCTTGAAATAATTTATTTACTTTATCAGGTTGTAAATTATAGTTAATAACATAAGTTATTCTTGCCTGTTGAATATCTTTTGTATAAACTTGGGTATTTAATGTATTTCTTTGAGTCTTAACATCCATAGTTCTGAACTTTTGTATAAACGGGAAAATAGTATGTAAACCTTCTCCGTAACTTTCCGGTTGAACTTGCCCAAGTGTGATTTTTATACCTCTTTCACCGGGACCTACCATAACAAAGGGGTTACACATAACTAAAAAACAAACCAATAACATAAGAACAATCATTGGCATTCCTAATAATTTTTTGTCCATTTTTTTCCTTTCAATTTCTATACAATTTAATTTTGATAATAATTATTTAAGACCTAAAAGAGCCAAAGTTACATATAGCGCTGCCACTGCAAAAACAAAAGCGCCAAAAATGTATAACATTTGTTTTCCGTATTTTTGATAAAGATTTTCGCCGGTCAGGTAACAAGCAGTCATAATACACAAATTTACCAAAACAATCAGCGCTAAAAGCAGCATTAAAATTCTTGCGACCATATTTTCCTCTTTTCAGATTTTATTATAATCTATAAAATCAAATTAAATATCATACGTAAAAATGATTTTGTTTTTATAAATCTTTATTTTCCCTGTTTAGCTTGCTAAAAATGTTGGAACCATACAACTTTAATAATTTTTCTGCTTGATTATCAGTTTGTTTAGATATAAAATTACGGTTTTTTAGATTGCAAAAATAATTTATTAAATCAGTTTGCGGAAAATTTTTTATATGATTTTTTACAACTCTTATTTTTCTGTCTGACAGAACAGCCATAAACCAAAGCCATATATTTTCGTTTGTAACAGAATTAAAAATATCTTCCCTAAATACTTCATTGATAAATGATTTTGGCGGATAAAGAACTCCTCCTTCAGAGAGCATAAAATTTGTAAATCTTGAATTTTCTTCATCTTGTAATTTCCATTTTTCACAGGTTATTATTTTATTCTGTTCAAATTTTATTTTTTTGCACAAATGAGAATGTATATCTGAAGGATTAGTAACGTATGATTCATAAAGTATTTTTAGCCAATTTCTCGGATAATAAACGTTATTTTCAGCCGTTACTACAATTGAATTTGCAAATTCTTTAAATGCGTATATTTTATTTGTATAATTTTCCAGATTTTTTCGGAATTCTATTTGAAGTCCTTTTTTTAGGAATTTTGTGATATTATACGGTAAATCTGATAACTCATAATCATCACTTATCCATAAAATTATTTTATCCGGTTTTGTTGTTTGAAGAAATAAAGAATATAAAACAAGTTCTAATTTATCAAAGTCATCGTATGAGGAAGAGATAGAGATTATAATCGGAATTTCTCTTTTTATGCCTGTTAAATTTGGCACATATTCAATATTGAATAGTCTTAATTTCAGTAATAAATAATTTAGAATTAGTTTAATCATTTTATAAAAGTTCTTTTATAATTATACTTTCTTTAGGTGTATTATTTACAGGAACTTGTGTCTTAAGCCTGCAGACCCATTCAATAATTCTCTTTTCACTTCTTGTTAAAGGAAGCAGAGTTTCTTCATTTATAAAAGGGGCTGCATAAAATAGCCAAATATGTTCTGTTTTTATTGTATTAGCGGCTTCTTGAATTGTTTTTCCCAAAAGCGGTGATTTTTTTGTATTAGTTCCTAATAGCTTGTATAATCCGTATTCATTGAATTTGTCAAAAACTTCCGCTTTATTCAGATTAAATGAATCCTGCAGTTCTTTTTTCAGTCTGTGATAACTCATATCATAATTAATATTTTTTAAATATTCTTCCTGAAGAGCAAAAGTTTCATCCGAAAGATTAAAATTGAACCTTACGGAAAACTTAAGCCCTCTTAATATTCTTGTCGGGTCATCAATAAAACTGTGTTTATGCAGAACTTTTAAAGTCTTGTTTTTGATATCTTCCACTCCGCCGTAATAATCAGTTATTGCATTATCTGTCGTTCTTTTTGCCATTGCGTTAATTGTGAAATCGCGCCTTATCAAATCTTCTTTCAAGGGGCAGCCTATACAATTTACTTTTGGCAAATGTCCTTTTAGCGGATAACTTTCTTTTCTTGTTGAAGCTATATCTATTTCTTTATTATCCAGAATAACTTTTACCGTTCCAAAAGCAGGATTTTCTTTAACGATGTTAAGTTCGCTTTTTTTTGCAAAATCAATTGCGTTACCTTCATAACAATAATCCGTGTCAAAACTCTTTATTCCGAGAAATTCATCTCTGACAACTCCGCCTATATAATAAAGTTTTTCGTTTTTTAGCAATGTATTTCTCCGCTTAAATTATACTTTTACTGATTATTTTTTTTATTATGAATAACAGAAGAAACGAATGCGCTTAAAATAAATACTAAACCTAAAAGTCCGGTAACGACTTCGGGAACTTCAATTAAAACTGATACAAACATTAAAACTGAAAGTGTTCCTATTGCCCAATGAGCACCATGTTCCAGATATAAAAATTGTGATAATGTTTTCTTTTCAACAAGCATAATTGTTAAAGATCTTACAAACATTGCACCTATAAAAAGTCCGATTGTAATAATAATAATATCACTGCTTAATGCAAAAGCTCCCAAGACACCGTCCAAAGAAAAAGATGCATCAATAAGTTCCAAATATAAAAATCCGACGAAACCTGAACATTTAACGACATCAGCGCAAAGTTTTGCTCTTTCTTCCTGCCTTTTTTCAAGCCATTCAGCAAGCCCGTCTATTCCGAGATAAATAAAAATACCTGCAATTCCGGAAAAAAGAACTGAAGAGCGTTGTTCTATCGGTATAATGTTAAGTAGAATTCCTAAAGTAAAAAGAGTTGACAGTGTGCAAATACCTTTTATTCTGTGAAGATTTTGCATCTTTACTTCTAAAGGTTTAATCCAATGAACATTTTTTCCTTCTTCCGTAAAATAGTCCATAAAAAGCATTAAAAGGAAAGAACCGCCGAATGTAACAATTGGCGCATGAGCTGATTGCAGATAATTTGCGTAACTGTTTACATCATTCAAAGCCATATCAAGAACGCTAAGTATATTGAGTTTAGAAAAAATAGCAACTACCAGAAGCGGAAATAAAAATCTCATTCCGAATACTGCAATTAAAATACCCCACGTAATAAAACGATGACGCCATTTTTGTGACATATTTTCAAGCTTCATAGCATTAACAACAGCATTATCAAAAGATAAACTAACCTCCAATATTGCAAGAACAAAAGCTATAAATACACAAGTAAGACCTGTTCCGCTATGAACGTGTTCTCCCCATAAATAAGCACAAATTAGTCCTAAAAATGTAACAATATATGAACCAATAAAATAATTAAACATCATTCCTCCGTATATAACGCTTAAATTATATTATAATTTTAATATTGTGTAAACTCTTTGTGGTACAATTTCTTTATAAGGGATTAAAATAAGAAGGAGGAAATATGAAAAAAATTATTTTAACTTTATTTTTAGCATCATTGTTAATAATTCCTGTTAATGCAGCAACTTGGAAAGCTTCCGACAGAATTGCAACAGTAAGCAAAAACATAGTTTCTAAAAACAGTCTGCCTGCAAAATTAACTTTTAAAACCGTTGCTGATACAGTTGATAATTCTCAAACTTCAACAACAAATGAAGTTCAAATTTCGGAAAACGATTTAAAATATGCCGGAAACGATAACGAAGTTGCAGCAGTAATATCCTATGAACTCGGACAAATAATAAACGGAAAAACCGGAAAAGATAATTTTAGAAAAGCTGCAAAAGCTGTTCTTGCTGAAAAATTGAGTGAGAACAATCTTCTTAATACTGCTGCAAACAGTGAATATATAGCAAGCAAAACTTTATTAAGAGATCAAAAAGAAGCTGATATGACTGCAATTGATTTAATGATAAATGCAGGATACAATCCGTTGGCTTTAATTGTAGTAATTACAAAAATGCCGGGATCAAATATGGAAATAGTTTTGGGACGTCCTGCAAATTCCGAAAGAGCAATGAGTGCGTATGATTATTTAACATATAATTATCCGGAAAAAGTAAAAGTAGGTTATAATTGTCAAGAATATAAAGCATTTTTGACATATGCCGATCCTATTACCGCAAAAAGAACCGCAAATAAACGTGCGATTAAAAGATTTAATAAAGAACAAGAAAAAATTAAAAAAGAAAGAATTATTAACTTAAATCAATATAAAACTTCCGGCGGTTTAAGCGGTTGGGATGCAACATATTCTATTATTAAGGAACTTTCCGAACAAAAAGAAACGAAATAAAATTTTTATGGGGCCGGAAAATTTTTCCGGCCTATATATTACATATTTTTATTTCAAATTTTTTGTCAAAAATTCAGCAAAATCATAAACTTTATATTTACCGAAAGAAAATAAACTTAAAGTAATTTTGCAAGCAAGACATGATGTTAAAACGATTTTAGCGCCCGTTTTTAAGATATTGTTGTGTTTTTCTTTAAATAGTTTTAGCATCGTTTTATATTCTTTTATTTTTGTTACTCCGTTAAATCCGCAGCATTTATCGTATTCATTCATAGGAATGTATTCCAAATTAGATATATTATTTAAAACACTTTCTGCGATTTTCCAATTATTTAAGTTACAGGGCTTATGAAAAGTGACTTTATAATTTTTTGACAATTCCGGTTTTATATCGGATTCATTAATCAAATCAAAGATATTTATTACATTTATTTTAATATCGGAATTCCATTTTTCATATGATTTCAGTGTTTTTTCGCAGCTTGCGCAATTCGTTACAATATCATAGCTATCATATTTATTTAATTCTGAGTAAAACTTTTTTATGTATTCTTCAAAAGTATTCATATCACCATTAAGATAAAACGGTAATCCGCAGCAATCAAATTTAGGAGTTATAACTTCTATATTTAAAGAATTTAGTATTGTTATTATATCATTATTTCCAAAGACCTTACTTCCGCAGCCGCCAAAAAATATAACTTTTTTAGTAAATTTTTTTGTTTTTTTATTTTTTGTTAAAATTGAGCGGATACGACTAATTAAGTTCAATCCAAATCCAAAAACTACATGTTTAAGAACAAAAGATTTTAGTTGTTCATATTTATGCAGTTTAAAATACTCTGCTTTAGCGAGCGCAACGATTTCCGTAACATCAATACCGCTCGGACAAAATCCTGAACAAGCGCTGCATTTAAGACATAAATCCAAGTATTTGTTAATAACACCTGACATCTTAAGTTCACCTTTTAACAGCCCTCTAAGCATAATAAAGTGTCCTCTTGATACAGTGCAGTCATTTCCGGTTATTTTATATATTGGACATACAGATTGGCATAGTCCGCATTTTGAGCAAGAATGAATATTTTCTTTACAATCACTTAAATATCGCATAATAATATATTAAAGCAAATATTTTTATAGTAAAATAATATTATAAGGAGTTATAATATATGTCTGTTATGTTAACAAAATCTCAAAAAGATGCAGATTTATTATCGGCACAAAATACAATAAATTCAGAAATAGCTACTTTGGAAGCATTAAAAAAATCAATAGATTCTGATAGTTTAACAGATGCTTTAAATATGATGCAAAATGCAAAAGGACGAATAATTGTTACAGGCATGGGCAAATCAGGACACATAGGAAGAAAGATTTCCGCCTCTTTTGCTTCAACGGGAACTCCTTCGTTTTTTGTTCATCCGGCAGAAGCAAGTCACGGTGATTTGGGTATGATTACCGAAGACGACATTGTTATTGCAATATCAAACAGTGGAGAGTCACGAGAGCTTATTGATATTTTAAATTATTGTAAAAGATTCGGAATAAATATTATTGCAATGACCAAAAATCCGGATAGTTCTCTCGGAAAAGCCGGAGATATAGTATTACAACTTCCGAATAACGGTGAAGCTTGTCCTTTGGGCCTTGCTCCAACAAGTTCAACTACTGCGACTTTGGTTTTAGGTGATATTTTAACAGTCGGATTAATAGAAAGAAAAGGTTTTTCAAAAGAAGATTTTAACGACAGACATCCAGGAGGTAAATTAGGATCAATACTTAAGAAAGTTTCCGATCTTATGCATACGGGTTCAGAGATGCCTATATTAGAAGAAAATGCAAATATGCAAGCTGTATTATTAGAAATGACTTCTAAACGTTTGGGGTGTGTAGGATTTATTAACACATTAGGTGAACTAACAGGAATACTTACTGATGGTGATTTAAGAAGATGTATGTCAGCTGATATATTTAATTCTAAAGCATCGGAATTAATGACAAGAAACCCAAAAACAATTACTCCTGATGCAATGAGTGCGGAAGCTTTAAAATTAATGCATGATAAAAAAATTACAAACTTGTTTGTTTTGGACGGAAAAAGACCAATTGGTGTAATTCATATTCACGATTTATTAAATAATGGTGTTGCTTAAAGGTATTTACCTTAGGGAGAGGACCTGTTATAATAATGAATTTAAAAGGGTGTTAAGTGAATTTTATTCCTTTTATTCTTTTCTGTTGTATAATAAGCGTATGACCGGACTTGATTATATAAATAATAAATATGATGTAATCGTTGTAGGTGCTGGGCACGCAGGGTGCGAGGCTGCAATTTCAGCATCAAAGTTGGGGTGTAATGTTCTTTTGTGTACACTAAACGTGGATAATATTGCTCTGCAGCCGTGTAATCCCGCAATAGGCGGTCCTGCAAAATCTACTCTTGTAAGAGAGATAGATGCATTAGGCGGAATTATGGGCGAAGTTGCCGATGCAACTTATTTGCAAATGAAAACCTTAAATTCATCTAAAGGACCTGCTGTCAGGGCGCTTCGCGCACAGTCGGATAAAAAAGAATATACGCGTTATATGCGAAATATTATTGAGAGCATTGATAATATTTGGGTAAAACAGACTTGCATAACCGATATAAAAGTAAAAGACGGAGAAATTGTCGGTGCTGCGGACGAATATGGAATTGAATATGCTTGTCGTGCAATAATTTTAACCACAGGCACATCTTTGGAAGGTAAAATGTATGTCGGACTTCAAGCATATTCCGGCGGAAGACTCGGGGAACGTGCTGCTATTGGTCTATCACAGTCACTGAGAGAACACGGAGTTCAAACAAAAAAGCTTAAAACAGGAACTCCTGCACGAGTAGATAAGCGAACAATTGATTACTCAAAAATGACAGTACAACCCGGTGATGATGAATTAAGTTTTTATTCATTTAAACCGAATCGTCCTGTAAGAAAACAATATCCTTGTTATTTAACTCGTACAAATGAGGAAACACATTCTATAATACGTGCAAATCTTGATAAATCTCCAATGTATCAAGGACTTATACATGGTGTAGGTCCGCGCTATTGTCCCTCTATTGAGGATAAAATTGTCAGATTTGCATCTAATCCTTCTCATCATATTTTTATTGAGCCTGAGGGGTTAAATACATATGAAGTTTATATACAAGGTTTTTCAACAAGCCTTCCGGCTTGTGTTCAGGTGGAAATGCTTCGTTCACTTCCCGGATTGGAAAAAGCTCATATTATAAAACCTGCTTATGCGGTAGAATATGATTACGTTCCTGCTGTACAAACAACTCATTCGTTAATGTCCAAAAATATCAAAGGATTGTTTTTTGCAGGACAAATAAACGGTACCAGCGGATATGAAGAAGCTGCTGCACAAGGACTTGTTGCCGGAATAAATTCGGTTCATTATATAAACGGAAAAGAACCAATGATTCTTTCCAGAGGTTCTTCATATACGGGAACGTTAATTGATGACCTTGTGACTAAAGATATTCAAGAACCATATAGAATGCTAACTTCTCGTTCCGAATACAGACTTCTTTTAAGACAAGATAATGCAGATTCCAGACTTACGGAATTGGGGCATAAAATAGGTCTTATTGATGATGCTCAATATCAAAGATTTTTGCAAAAACAAGAAAATATTGAAAAAGAGATAAAACGTTTAAACGAAACAAAAATATCAGCAGATGATGTTGTAAACAGTATTTTATCAAAATACGGAGAACATATAGACAGAGGTATCCGTTTAGCTGAATTATTAAAACGTCCTAATATAACTTATAATGTGTTAAAAGAACTTGACAATCAAACGAAAACGTTAGATTTATCGCGTGATATAACAGAAGAAGCTGAAGTACTTATAAAATATGACGGTTATATAAAACGTCAGGAACAGCAGGTTGAAAACGGAACAAAATTAGAAAAATACAGAATACCTGCAGATGTAGACTATTCACAAATCAAACATATATCAACAGAAACAAGAGAAAAATTGGAAAAAATTCGTCCTACTAATCTTGCACAAGCATCACGCATTGGCGGAGTTAAACCTGCAGATATTTCTGTACTAATGGTAATGTTTGGAAAATAATTATGTAAGTAATTTAATAACTTATTTTATTGTACGGGAGTTAATTGTTTTATTTCCAGCGTTTTCACGAAAGATTTTTTGCGTTCATCTTCCGCTCCTTTTTTAAACGCGTCTGCTTGTTTACCGGCTAATGTAATAAGATTCCAATAATGCACTTCATTAGGTGATGATGAATCTGTTGTCCAGTTGTATCTTTTAGGTGCGCTTAACTTTTGTCTGTAATATTCTATAGAAGTTATATCATTACCGGTAGCATATTCTTTTTCAAGATTATATACCAATACTTCCGGATTTTCGTTTATTATTGTATCAAGTTTGATATTGTATTCAGGTTTGGAAAACTCTTTTCCGTCAATACTGTCCCGAATCATTTGACTTCCTTCTATATACGCTTTTTTTGATTTTGCTTCTATATTCAAACTATCCCAATAATTTACTTGAGAAGATAATGATGCATCACCCGATGGCTGCTTTTTTGCATACTCTTGTGCAAGAAATAATTCTTTTCCGCTCAGATAATTCATAGCTTTTTCTTTTGAATTTTTTGTTACTTCTTTTTTGTTTTGACAAGAAGCAAATCCAATAAGTGCAGCAGAAAATAAAATTCCTAATGAAACTTTCGCGGTGTTCATTATAGTCTCCTTTTTTATTTGTTAATTGTGATACAGCAGGATTATAAAATAAAAAAATTTTTAATTCAATAAAGATTCAACAGGAAGAGTGGTTTTTAATTTTAATGCATAAATATTGGATTTGTTTAAAATAGCCAACTTAACAGCATCTTTTTCTGTCGTTACTATCGGATATTTTATATTTTTTATATCATTTTCAGTGTAAATATGATGGTCATCAAACGATATTTTATCGTTTATTTTATAATCATTTTCTAAGAATTTATAAAACTGTTCCGGCTGACCAATTGCTGAAATTGCAACAATTTCTGTTCCTTTTTGCAAGTGTTCTCCCGATAAAATATTATAAATATAATCCGGTTCTGTTTTGCAAATAATGACTTTAGAATTTTCTTGGTTTGGCAAATCAGAAACATCTGACAGTGAATTTGAAAATAACTTTTTTCCCATTATATTTGCCAGTTTTTCGGCTCTTGCATGATTTATATTTTTACTTACAATAACAAGTTTGCTTATCCTTTTAAACCCTTCATTTCCTTCTCTTAAAGGTCCGGCGGGAAGAAGGCATTCATTTCCGAACATTTTTTCTGAATCTACAAGTACTATATCTAAATCACGGTAAAGTTTTCTGTGCTGAAATCCGTCATCTAAAATGATTTTGTTGCACCCAAGTTCTTCTATTGCGTATTTTGCGGCTTTATAACGATTGGAACAAGTTAAAACGGCACAACCGTCTATGTTAACAGCAAGCCAATATGGTTCATCGCCTGATAGCAAAGCGTTATAATATAAATTGACTCCGTCTGAAATGACGTGAACAATTTTATTGCAAAGTTTTCCGCCATATCCTCTTGATATAATTGCCGGTTTTTCACCGTTTTTGATATAATATCTGGCAATTTCCGCAACGACAGGAGTTTTTCCGACACCTCCCGTTGTAAAATTACCTACAGATACTACGAATGCATTGACTTTTTTAGATTTTATTATATTTTTATCGTATAAATAATTTTTAATTCTGCTTGCAATACCGTAAAAATAAGAGCATAACTTTAACAGCAAAAACAATGCTCCTTTTGCGTTTTTATCATAATGAATTTTTGTTATTTTCGTTTTTAAGTTCATTATATTGAATTCTTTTCCACTATATTTTTAAATCTGTTAAAGTCTTCAATAGTATCAATACCTACCGGAATATTTTTAACAATTGAAACTTTAATTTTCATTCCGTTTTGGAGGGCTCTTAATTGTTCAAGACTTTCCGCCATTTCATATGATGTTTGCGGAAGAGATGTCATCTTGAAAAGTGCTTCTTTTTTATAACCGTATATACCTAAGTGTCCGTAGAATTTTGATTTATCCGCATTTCTTTCATACGGAATTTTAGCGCGGGAAAAGTACATTGCATAATTATTAACATCAAAAATGCATTTAACAAGATTTGGGTTGTTAACTTCATTTTTGTCTGTGATTTCTCTGACTAAAGTAGATATATCAGCATCGCTGTCCTCTACAACCCCTTTTCTTACAAGTTCAATATTTTCTTCTTCAATCAATGGCTCATCGCCTTGAACATTTATAATGTACGCTATTTCCGGATGTCTTTTTGCAACCTCCGCAATTCTGTCACTTCCGCTTTTGTGTTCAGTTGAAGTTATTTCACATTCGGCACCAAATTCTTTGCAGGCTTCAAAAATTCTGTCATCATCGGTTGCAACAATTACTCTGTCAATACCTTTACATTTGCTGCATTTTTCCCACACCCATTGAATTATGTACTTTCCTCCGGCTTTTAAGAGCGGTTTGCCTTCCAATCTTGAAGAACCGTAACGAGCCGGAATTATTATTGCTGTCTGTTTTTCCATTAATTTTCCCTTGTCTTATTTTGTAGCATTTATAAATACCGCGTTAGTTTTTAATGATATTTGGCGTCCGGTTAAGTAATTTTGTACGTCTGACATAAATTTTTCTACCGTTTGTTCATCAAAATATTTCATAAATCGTTCCTTTGTTGACGGTTGATTTGGAGAAGGCGGATTAATAAACCATTCTCTGACCATATTTGGCTGTACAACGTAGCTTGAGGAAACATCCTGAAGTTTAACGTCCGGAACAGAAAATCCTGCTATTTCCAAGTTTATTTTAAGAGTTCTTTCGTCAAAATTGCACAACGAGTCCATTGGATTTTCCATTATCTCATTTTCTGCTTTTTTAAAATCTTCATATTTTTCTATATACATTGGATCTAAAATTTGCCAATATCTGGTATTAGAGCGAATTACAGGTTCAAACGCGGATAATTTTCCTCCCGGTTTTAATATACGATAAACTTCATTGAGGGCAACTTGCTTATTAACAACGTGAACTAAGACTGAACGCATAACCGCTTTATGTACACTGCTTTCCGGAAGTGCTATGTGTTCAATCGGACACTGTAAAAACTCATATCCTTCTTTAATACCGGCTTCGTCCAGTATATTTTTACAATCGTCCAAACAATCCTGAAACATATCCGAAAAAATGACTTTGCCTTGTAAGTTTTGCATTTCCAAAATTTTAAATGCCAATAGACCGGTTCCTGTTCCTATATCAATAACCGTTTCATAAGGTTGAATTTCTGCATATGCAAGAACAACATCTCTTACCGCTTCAAGCCAGCGCGTAGTTTGTTCAACCATTTCCGGAGTTTGACCGGCAAACCGGTTTTTCTTAAGCCACTCTGTCCAATTTTTGCAAATTTCGCTCATACTTCTATTCCTTCATACTAAAGCCCACCCGTTAATTATACTATATTTTAACAAGGTGAGCAATATTTGAATATTAAAAAAGCTCCTTATAAAGGAGCTTATATTGTTTATACAGCGTATACTGAAACTTGTTTTCTGTCACGTCTGTGAGGTTCAAATTTAACTTGTCCGTCTATAAGTGCAAACAATGTATCATCAGAACCAATACCTACATTATTACCCGGATGAATTTTGGTACCTCTTTGGCGAACAATTATGTTGCCGGTTTTAACCATTTCACCGCCGAATTTTTTTACGCCTAAACGCTTCGCTTCCGAATCACGGCCGTTACGGGTAGATCCCATACCTTTCTTATGTGCCATTTTATATCTCCTTTATATTAGTTACTTAATTATGCAATAAAGACTATGCTTCTGCTGTTGTTTCAGTAGTTTCTGCCTTAGCTTTTGCTGCTGTTGTTCTGATTTTATTAATCATAACTCTTGCAAAACCTTGTCTGTGGCCTTGTTTTTTTCTGTAACCTTTTTTAGGTCTTTGTTTATAGACAATAATTTTTTTTGCTCTGTCTGTTTTTAAAACAGTACCTTCAACTTTAGCGTTAGCAACATATGGCTGACCTACTTTTGACTTTTTGCCGTTAACAATCATAATAACCTTGTCAAAAACAACCTTAGCGTCTTTTTCTTCGCCTAATAATTCTACGTCAACATAACGTCCTTCTTCAACTTGGTATTGTTTACCGCCTGTTTCGACTATTGCGTACATTGTATCTTTCCTTTCTTTTTCGGGAACCGTAGGTGGGTAAATATAATTTGGCTCATAGCGTCACCACCTGCCTGATGTTTTATATTTATCCCGCCGTTTATGCACGGCTAACCCATCTAATACTATTTATATACTATATTTTTAACACAACCATAATACAGCTGTCAATAGTGTTTTTTATGAGTTATTCAATTAAAACATAACCGCATTTACAACCCGAAAATATCCTCAAACAACACTTTTTTTCCGCTTCACCATACTTGTTTGCCGGAATTATTAAATGGTGTGTTTCAACGCACCTTACTACTTACTCATAAGGGAGAAAGGCTTTCCTCCCTCAAGAGGGAGGATTAAGGAGGGTGGGCAATTATAGTGAGAACTTAAAAACAAAAAAATGAACAGACAAAAAACTTTAATTTAACCGTTCACCCTCACCAACTCTCCCTCCGGAGGGAGAGAGTTCTCAAAAAGTAGACAAATCAAGTATTCCCTCCCTCAAGAGTGAGGTATAGATATGAGTTATAACTAATTCCTCCATCGCATATCCATTCGGCGATGGAGGATGCCTGTAAGGACAGGTGGGTGAATTGTGGTGCGCG
>CAJOPY010000009.1 GCA_905236505.1 Candidatus Gastranaerophilales bacterium | reverse complement strand
AGAATTTGAGGTCTTAAATTGGTTGACTCCAAATCAAGTTTATGAGAATTTATTACAAAGTGTTGCAGTTTAAATCAGAATTCAGGTTAAAAATTTGAAAATTTTAAATTAATGGTTTTGAAACATGTGAAATTTTTCCGGAAACTTTAATTTGTGTTAAAATGAGCTATGGAGTTAGCGCAAATGAATTTAACAAAATCAGAAAGACCGCATATAGCATTTTTTGGTTGTACAAATAGCGGAAAATCGTCGTTAGTAAACGCTGTTACTAATCAAACAATTTCTGTTGTTTCAGATTATAAAGGAACTACAACCGATCCCGTTGAAAAATCTATGGAAATTCTTCCGCTCGGTCCCGTTGTTATCATAGATACAGCCGGAATTAATGATGCCGGCGAATTGGGAGATTTAAGAGTAAAAACTACAAAAAGAATTTTGGATAAAACCGATATCGCAATTCTTGTTATAGATTCAACTCTAGGGTTTCAAGAGTATGATAAAAAACTGTTAAACGAGTTTGAAAACAGAAATATTCCTTATATAGTTGTTTTTAACAAAGCAGATTTAAAAAAAGAACTGCAAGATAATAACGAATATCTATATGTAAGTGCTAAAACAGGAGTGGGAGTAAATGAGTTAAAAGAAAAAATCGGACATTTTTTAAGTGTTAACCAAAAAGAAAAATTTATTATTAAAGATAAATTAAATGCCGGAGAGATCATTATACTTGTTATTCCGATTGATGAATCAGCCCCGAAAGGCAGAATAATACTGCCTCAACAAAATGTTCTACGTGAAATATTAGACGCTAATGCAAATGCAATCTGCTGTCAACCGGAACAACTTCCGGATATGATACAAAAAATCACTCCCAATCTTGTTATCACCGATTCGCAAGTTTTTAACAATATAAAAGATATTGTTCCTAAAGATATTCTATTAACCTCGTTTTCTATTTTAATGGCAAATTACAAGGGTAATTTAGAACAACAAATAAAAGGTGCAAATAAAATAAGCGAACTTAAAGACGGAGATAATATACTAATCTCGGAAGGATGCACTCATCACCGCCAATGCAACGATATAGGAACCGTAAAAATTCCCTCATGGATAAAAAAATACACAGGCAAAAATCTAAACTTTGATTTTACGCAAGGAGGGGAATTTCCGTCTGATATTTCAAAATATGCTCTAATTGTTCATTGCGGGGGGTGCATGCTTAATGAAGCGGAAATGAAGTCACGTTTAAAAAAGGCTGACGTAAACAATATCCCAATAGTAAATTACGGAATGGCTATTGCATATATGAACGGAATCTTAAAAAGAGCCGCTGAAATATTTAATCAGTTTTAGTTTTTTTTGTAAATTTTTTTAGTCTTATAAGAAATTTTCTCAAATCTTTACGTGAATTTATTGTCGTTATTCCTTGAAAATGGTTTTTTATGATTTCCAGTTCAGTAAGCGCATCCAGCAATTTATCTCTGTATATTGTTAATTGTTCAATCAATTCCGGTGAAGAATATTCTTCCTTTATGCAGTGTTCATCAATATGTATAATAAGGTCATAGAATTTGTCTAAACCGGTTTCTAATCTGTTAACCAATTCCCATTCTCTTGCGTTCATATTTTACCCCTTAATTTGTACTTTTTCTGCTTATTATATATCAAAAGTATTAAATAAGCAACTTTTATGGATTATTAGGGGTTATTTGCTTTTAATTACTTTTTTATAATTCCATTATGAAAGAAGAAGAATATAATTTAAGAGAAATTTTATCATTAAATATTCGTATTGAGCGACGACGTAAACGTATGACACAAGAAGCTCTTGCCGAATTGGCTGATATATCTGTTAAGCACGTTACAAAAATTGAAAATGCTCAAGTAACCCCAAGCATTTATTTTGTTCAGCGAATTGCAAAAGCACTTGATGTTACGATAGACGAGCTTGTTACAGAGTACAAAAAACAAAAAAATTCATGATAAAATGTTTTTATGAATAAACAAGAGATAGTAGCAGTTTTGTCAGATGCGACAAAAAATGATTGGCTGTTCAAAGAAGCTGACAGAATTCGCCGTGAGTATGTCGGAGATGAAGTTCATCTGCGCGGACTTATTGAGTTTTCAAATATTTGCAAGCGTGCCTGCA
This sequence comes from Candidatus Gastranaerophilales bacterium, assembly GCA_905236505.1. Classification (GTDB taxonomy): domain Bacteria; phylum Cyanobacteriota; class Vampirovibrionia; order Gastranaerophilales; family Gastranaerophilaceae; genus CAG-196. Next base: position 6,027 of record CAJOPY010000009.1, on the reverse strand, counting down.
AGTATTGCGGTTTGCGCTCCCCTAATAAAAATGTTGAAAGATACAGAATATTAAAAGATGAAATATTAGTCTATGCAAAAAAAGCAGTATCTATGGGATACCGCACAATTGTTCTTCAATCCGGCGAGGACGAATTTTATGACACAGACAAAATGTGTGAAATTATTCGTGAACTAAAAAAACACGATATAGCATTAACATTGAGTATAGGCGAAAAAACTTATGAAGAGTTTAAAGCATTCAAAAAAGAAGGCGCTGACAGATATCTTTTAAGAATAGAAACTACAGATAAAAACTTATATAACCAAATGCACCCGAATGCAAGTTATGAAAATCGTGTAAAATGCCTGTATGACTTAAAATCATTAGGATATGAAACAGGTACCGGTTGTCTTGTCGGACTTCCAAATCAAACAATTGATTCTTTAGCCGATGATATTTTGTTTTTCAAAGAACTAAATGCGGATATGGTAGGCATAGGTCCTTTTATTCCGCACAATGAAACTCCGCTAAAAGATGAAAAACAAGGTGATTTTTGGCTTGCACTAAAGGTTATGGCGCTCACAAGAATAATTCTTCCGGATATAAATATTCCGGCAACAACAGCAATGGAAACACTTAATCCTAACGGGCGCATAATTGCATTACAAAGCGGAGCAAATGTTGTCATGCCAAATGTTACGTCACGAGAATATCGTGCAAAATACGAAATTTATCCCGGAAAAATATGTATTAACGAAAATCCGGAGCAATGCAGAGGGTGTATTGAAGCTAAAATTCAATCAATAGGCAGAACTGTTTCCAAAGACAAAGGATTTAGAAATACAAAAAAAGAGAGCGACTAAGCAGTCACTCTCTTTTATTAAAAAATTAAACTATTCAACTATAATAGCTGAAACAGGGCAAGCACCTGCTGCTTCTTGAACTGCATCTGCGTTAGCATCTACATTAGCAGCATTTACAACTGCTTTATCAGATACTGAAAATACTGCGTCACAAATTGATTCGCAAGCGCCGCAAGCAATACATGAATCTTCAATAGTTACTGTCATTTTATTTTCTCCTTTTATTGCGCTGACGGGTGTCAGCAATCTAAATATCTCCCGTCTTTTGTAAAGACATTTCCATTATACATGCAAAATTATATTTTTAAAGTGGTAAAAATATTAAAAATTGACTATTATATATCCATCACTGCAAAATCCTACTGTATTAAACATTACATAATATTTTGAGTATAATAAATTTTAATCAGTTTTAAATCCTATTTTTGAAGGCTTAGTTCTATTCATCAATAAGTCAATAGCTTCATAAATTTTTTGCTTATCTGTTTCATTGTCTTTACAGTATTGCATAAAATACTGTTCCAGTTCCGCAAATCGTTTTGTTAAGTCTTTGTGTTCAAGTACGTAGTGACGCACTTGTACAAAAGTATTCATAATTTGTATATTTGTTTGAATAGCCTTTTTTGAATGTAATATAGAAGAAAGCATTGCTACTCCCTGTTCAGTAAAAACATAAGGTAGCTTTTGTCTGCCCCCTCTCTTTTCGTCTGAATTTTTTGATATCACATTTTGTGATATCAAAGTTTGGAATTCCTCATGCGTTAGTTGAAACATAAAGTTAATAGGAAATCTTTCTATGTTACGTTTGACTGCTTGATTTAATGCTCTGGTTTCAACTTCGTATAACATAGCTAAATCACTATCCAACATAACTTTTAAACCACGAATTTCATATATTAAATTTTGAATTTGGACTAATTCATTCATAAACCTATTCTATAATATTTTCATACCCATGTCTATCTTATTTTGAGAATAAACTTTCAAGATTTATTCTTTTTTCCCACTCTTACTTTTATTTATGTTAATATTAGAGTGTTATATTTTAAAAGGGGACAACAAATGTTATTAGGAGTAAATATAGATCATATAGCAACTTTAAGAAATGCAAGAGGAGGACATGAACCCGATATTTTAACTGCGGTAAGAATTTGCAAAGATTGCGATGTTGCATCAATTACAACTCATTTGAGGGAAGATCGCAGGCATATTAAAGATGAAGATGTAGAACTTGTAAGAAAATTTCCAAGAGTCAGGCTTAATCTGGAAATGGCTATGACAAAAGAAATGCAAGAAATTGCATTACGCATACGCCCTCACGCTGTATGTATAGTTCCTGAAAAAAGGCAAGAAGTAACAACCGAAGGGGGACTTGATGTCGCAGGACAAATAGATTGGGCTATAGAATTTACCAAACCTCTTTTGGAAAAAAATATAGAAGTCAGTTTTTTTATTGACCCTGATGTACACCAAATTTCAGCCGTTTCAAAAACGGGCGCACCGTTTATAGAACTTCATACCGGAAAATATTCTAATGCGTACGGAACAAATGAAGAAGAAAAAGCTTTTCAAGATCTTAAAGGGGCTGCTATTTTTGCTCAAAACTTTGGATTAAAAGTTAATGCGGGACACGGATTAAATTATGAAAATGTACATAGAATGCACGAAATACCTTATTTACAAGAATTAAATATAGGGCATTCCATAATCTCACGTGCAGTTTTTGTCGGTTTGGAAAAAGCTGTTAAAGAAATGAAGGCTCTTTGTGAAAATAAACAATAAAGGATAATGAAATGAAATCTAGAGAAGACGTTGTAAAAGAAATGCAGCTTGTTGTTGAACAAATGAGGCTTGATGACATAGAAGAAAATCCGGATTGTGAACATGAATTTTTTACCTGTGATGCTTGCGGAGATACAAAATCATTAGCAGGATCCGTTCAATACGGACAATTAAGGCTTTGTAATGACTGTGTGCTTATTGCGGAAACTGCCTTTGAACTAAATCAAATAAAAGATATAAAAGAACTTATTGACGCAATGGAAGATAAAAGACTGGAAGCTGATTGTGAATTTCTAAAGGCGGAAGAAAAAAGAATGCAAAATTAACTAAAAATAAAGCAGGTTCTATAGACCTGCTTTTATTTGTTTTTCCCTTTTCTCTATTTCCACCGCTTTTCTGATTATCGCAAACTTATTAACACCCTCGCAATAAGTCCTCGACACTAAATCTTCGTCCGGCCTCTCCGTTAGTGAACTTCATAAATTGTTCCTTTAAAGACTGCCCTTGTATGTTCAGAGGATTTGTTTGGTACGACCTCATTCTTTCTCTGTGAAAACTTTCTTCTCTGTATTCTTTATTATCTATCACCGTGAATTTTCTTTTTTGTTCTGACATGTTTTGCCTCTCTCTTATCTAAATATCTCTTATGTATATATAAAGTATTTCTGTTAAAAAAAATTGCCTTTTTTAAGTTCCTTTGTTAAGAATTGTAACATTAAAATACTATTTTTTTCAAAATTGTTACTTTTCTTTATAAAAAAACTTTTTTTGTGATATATTTACGCGTAGACACATGAGTTGGAGATATAGAATGAAAGTACAACCAATTAATATTCAAAATACAAAATTGAACTTCGGAATGCTTTATAAAACCGATACAAAATACACCAATAATCAAAACGCAATTATTAATGACATAAAAAAAACAATGGAAGAACCTCTGCAACAATTTAACGGTCAAACAGCAGAAAACTTTTATAAGAATAAAAAATACGATTTTATTGCAGAGCCTGATAAAAACGAGTCAGTATTATTGAGAGGATTTAAAAATTTACGTTCACATGGTATTGGTGTAAACAGAGAATTATATGCAGATGCAGTGTTTACGGTTGGTACGTTTGATTTACAAAATCCTTTAAATGTTGATGATATAAAAACAAGTTTAAAAAATGCCAAGAAAAATGATATACTCACAACAATAACAATGCTTATTCTTGGAGCTTGTATTTCACTAATTGCTTTTAACCAACCGATTGTGAAAGCAATACAAAAAAATAATACACCTACGGAACTTTTAGACAGTATTTCAAAGAATACTAAATTAATTAACGCTGCTAAAAAATAAAATAAATAGCAAAATAAATTATACATAAAAGTATAAGTTTTCATGTTATTGCGTAAAATAAACAGAAATTTTCTCTTTTTATTTGGTTTTGTTTGGGGTAGACTGGTATCGGAGAAACATTATGTCAATTTTATACTTGTATATTACAATTTTTACAATATACTACCTTATACTTGCAATAGCAGGAATTAAGGGTGAAAAAAAATTCAGAGATAAATACACTTCTCAGGATTACAATATATGTGTTGTCGTTTATGCCACAGGTGAAGCGGAAACTTTGGAAAATTTGGTAAAACAATTAAAGAACCAAAATTATCCGAAAAATAGATATGTTATATATGTTGTATTAGACAAAGTTGAAAATCCGCCTGAATATATTTTTCAATCAGATTTAGATATCAATGTTATAAATATAAATAATTTGGAACCGATAGGTAAAAGCCAAGCTTATTCTATACTTGCGGAAAAATTGAGTGAAGTGCCGAATTTAGATGCATACATTTTTATGGATGCAAAAAACTATGTTGATTCTGATTTCATATTGAATTCTAATTTTTATTTAACAAAACATGACGTATTTATGCCATTTATTAACTATATCGGTGAGTATAAAGATTTAACATTTTGGGATTGTGTAAAAGTTACTTATTCCAGATACATATCTAAGTTTATTTACTCTGCAAGAACTAAACTTGGCTTAACAAACCTTATTAACACCGATACTTTTGTTATAAAAAGAAATTTGCTTAATAAAATAGGTTCGTTTGATTTTAAAGATAAGATATCAGAAACAAATTACACTCTTAAACTTGCAAAAGAAAACATTTCTGCGGCTTTTGTAAATGATGTAAAAATATACAGAGAAGTTTCAAATTATGATTCAAGAATACCGTCCTTGTCTAAAAGGTGCGAAATATTCTGGCAAAATTGGACAAAATGTGCAAACTTTAAAAGTTATGAGTATATTTGTTCGCTAATTGCTCCAAACTGGTTAATTTGTTTTTTAGTTTATTTGCTTCTTTTGTATCAAACATATAATTTTTCATCTATCAGAGTGCTATGGTTGTTTGATGTAAATTATTCATTTATATTAATATCCTCTATTCTTTTAATTTTGGCATTTTGTATGAGTTTGTTTAACTCCGGAATATATGCAAAAGAACATATTTATTTATTTGCATATCCAGTTTATTCAATTGGGCATATAATAAGAAATTTCCCGCCTATCAGAGGAATTATAAACTTTATAAAACGTTCAAAACACAAACATAATATAGAAAAAATGGTAACAAACGTTATTGTGACAGACGGTAAAAATGATTATCAATGTCAAATAGAATTGATTTCTGATGACGGACTTGCAAGAGTAAGATTTATAAATCACGGCAAATCATATACAACAAAAAACAATCACTTAAGGATGGTTGATGCGCTTAGAGAATTGAGCATAAAATTAAATGATTACGGGCTTTCATTAAAAATTTGTCACTGCTGTAAATTTTTCCAACCTATTGTTGACGGAAGTACAAATATGGTTACAGGCTGTTGCAAATGTGAATTTCAAGGGCGGGTGCAAGGAGATATTATTCCGACACTTGTGTGGAATACATGTCCGAATTATGAAAAAGAGAATGTTGTTAATTTATTTTAAAAACTTTGTTATCTCTGCTTGAATAGAATTTGCTTTTAAAATATATTTTGACAAACGTTCGTACTTTGCATCGTTTTCCCAAATCGGATAATGATTTTCCATTAGTTCATCTACACATTTATTTATGTCCGATAATTTTGAAAGTGATGATTTGATTTCCATAAATGATGAAATTTTTCCGGGTAATTTTGACATTATAACTTCTGCTGATGCAATAAGAGTATTTTTAATGTTGGTTACACTATTCTTGATTTTTGAAGTAATGCCGCCAGATATTTTTGCAGATAAACTTGCCTGTTTATATTGTTCAGAAAGTATTTTATACTCTTCTTCCAATTGGATTTTTCTTGTATACAAATTATCAACAAGGTTAAAATCGTGAATCTCTTCTGATGCTTGAATTT
>CAJOPY010000008.1 GCA_905236505.1 Candidatus Gastranaerophilales bacterium | reverse complement strand
ATCTTAATAATTATAAATAGAGGCCCACTGCTTAAGACTTTCTGCCGAAGGATTATGATTTAATATTTTACCCTCAAGAATCATCGTTGTTTTTGCAACACTTGGTCTCAAATTTTCTACAGTATTACCAAAGCCGCTTCCGCCTGACGTAGCAAAAAGAATAATTCTTTTACCTGAAAAATTGTATTTTTCTAAAAACGTATTTATTATTGTTGGTGCAATATACCACCATATCGGAAAACCAAGAAATATAATATCATAATTTTCAATATGTGCATCATCATCGACTATTGCAGGTCTGGATTTTAAGTCTTTCATCTCTACAGTACTTCTGGAATTTTTATCCATCCAGTTCAAATCCTCTTTTGTATATGGAACTTCCGGCTTAATCTCATAAATATCTGCACCACTGGCTTCAGCAAGGTTTGCTGCGACATTTTTTGTTATTCCGCTTGCAGAAAAATACGCAACTAGTATGTTTGTCATCTCTCTCTCCTCTTATAAAATATATTATATACTATTTTATAAAAAATCTGAAAATTTGCATAGTTGTTTACATTTATCATAAAAAAAAAGAGGTTTTAAAACCTCTTTTTTAATCCTTTTTTCTTTTCTTTTTCTCTTTTTCCGCTTGATGGGGTAATCTTTGTTTTTAAGGATGTTTTACCCTAGCATCCTCGAAGCAGATCCTCGACAGTAAATCGTCGGCCGGCTTCTTCGTTACGAAACCTCATAAACTCTTCTTTAAGCGACTGTCCTTTTAACTTTAAAGGATTAGTTTGATAAGCTCGTACTCGCTCGTTTCTGAAATGATCTTCTATTGTTTTTTCGTTACTTATTACTGTAAACTTTCTTTTTTCATCAGTCATAATCTTTTTCTCTCTCTTATAATTAAATATCTCTTATGTATATATAAAGTATTTAACTTTTAAAAAATTGACTTTTTTTTGCTCACTTTGTTAAGAATTGTAACATTTTATCTGACTTTTTTCAAATTTTGAAACATTTGTTTACAACTAAAATAAAGAATTCATCTGTATTTAAGACACTTTTATATATGCTTTTAAAATTTTATTGGAAATTGTATCGTCGAACGCTTGCTGGATTTTTTCCAGTGGGTAAATTGTTGTTAAGCCTTTTACATTTACTTTGTGAGAAGTTAATAGTTCAAAAGAATCTTCTAAATCCTTTGGTGATGGTGAATAACTGCCCAGAACAGTTAGTTCTTTGTAATATATTTCATTATTCGGATATCCTGAGTTGCGTGGTGTACTTGAAAATACAAGTATTTTCCCGCCTTTTCTTACAACTTTAAGGGCTACATCAATTGCTTTGTCTGCACCGGAAGTCATAAATACTGCGTCAATTCCGCCGCATTTTCCCTGAATAATTTTGTCAAAAGTATCCAAATCTTTTGAGTTATATGATTCTATACCTAATTTATTCCCAAGTTCAATTCTATCTTCAATAAGGTCGCAGCCATATACTTTATAGCCCATAGCTTTAATACCTTCGCCCATAAGCAGTCCTATAGAGCCGAGACCGACAACCAGAACTTTATCGCCATCAATAAGGTTACATCTTTTAATCGCCCTTACACAACAGCCTAATGGTTCATAAAAAGAAATTTCTTCTTCTGTCATATCATCAGGTATCAAGTGCGCAACATTTTTTAGGTGTTCGTCAGAGACATAAACACGTTCGCTGAAACCTCCGGGGCGAATATTCGTTGATTTGAAGTGTTCGCACATTGATACATTGCCGTGTTTGCAATAGACACATTCTCCGCAAGGTATATGGTGAGAAGTTACAATTCTGTCGCCTTTTTTAAAGTTTGTATCAGAGTCGATATCTTCTATTACGGCAACGATTTCATGTCCTAATACTGCACCGTTATGAACAATTTTTTCTCTGAATTTAACAATGTCAGAACCGCAAAGTCCGCATCCCAAAACTCTTACAATTGCACCTTTTCGTCCATCAAATTTTATATCTTCAATTTCTTTTATAACAATTTTATCTTCGTTTACCTGTGCTGTTTTCATTTGCTATTTATCCTCTGTGTTAATTCCTGTATGTAATTTTATCCCTGATTTTTCAGTCTTGCGAACTTGGTATTTGCGTAAAAATATTTTAAAATCTGATACCCGTTGTATCCTCTTTTAGCAAGGTTATTTGCACCATACTGGCTCATACCTACACCGTGACCGTT
>CAJOPY010000007.1 GCA_905236505.1 Candidatus Gastranaerophilales bacterium | reverse complement strand
TAGGGTAAATGTATTCGGGGTAAGGACCACGACACGTAACGGATATGGTTTACAAAACAAGGAAGTATTAAGGAGTACGCAGATCAACGATTAAGGATAATCGCTTAGCAGAGCTTAGTATTTCAACTAAAAACACAGTTAATATTCGGGAAAAACAGTACAAGTCCGTTTATTAAGATTATTCCCAATCAAAGAGGCTTAACTATAAGCTTTAATGAGGCTGCATTTAAAAGTTTTTAAGTGCCGTCACAGGGTAAACTGCGCAAAAATAAGTTGAGAGAACATAGTAAAAGTCATGCAAGGAAGTATGGCTAAAAGTACGTATCGTAAGAGAGAAAGGAGATCAATCTATGACACTCACAATCAACACAAACATTGCCTCTATTATTGCAGAGCGCAACTTAAACAATGCAACGAACAGCTTAAATCGTTCATTGGAAAGATTGTCTACAGGATACAAGATTAACCACGCATCAGATAATGCTGCTGGTTATTCAATTGCTGATATGTGGACAACTCAAATCGGTTCATTAGACATTGCGGCTGACAATGCTTCAACAGGTGCCGATTTACTTACTACAGCAGAGCAAACATACGGTTTGTTAACAAATCACTTACAACGTATAAGAGATTTGACGGTACAAGCAGGAAACGGAACATTCGGTTCAGCATCATTAAAGGCTATACAGTCTGAAATTTATGCAAGATTGGAAGAAATTAGCCGTATTTCTGCAAATACTGAGTTTAACGGAATTAAACTTATGTCTTATGCGGATGATGTGACTGATACCGGAATTAATTCAACAGGTATAGATTTGCAAGTAGGTTTGTATGCTGATAAAAACAGTATGATTAACTTGGATGTAAGTTTATTTAAAAACGCAAGTGTAAGCGGCTTGTTTGACGGATTTAAATCTTTAACTATTCAAGAAGTTACACTGCAGCAAATGATAGATGCGGCAAAAGGTGAACAAACTGTAGAAAAATTGAATACTTCAGTTGGGTATGCAGCAATATCAGCTGCTTGTGCCGGATTAAAAATCAGCGGAACATCAGGTAATGATTTTACATTCCAGTTACAAGACACTGAAAATCGCGGTGCAAACAAGATGATAGGATTTGTAGACAAAGCAATTGATGAAATATCAAGAAGAATAACCAAAATTGGTTCTGCTCAAAACAGAGTTAATTCAGCAGTTTCAGCAATTGATGTACAATCTCAAAACCTTGTTTCATCTCTGTCTACATTACGTGATACTGATGTTGCTGATGAATCTTCAAAATACATTCAGTCACAAATCTTGCAGCAAGCTTCAGCTACACTGCTTGCGACAGCAAACCAAACTCCGAGTATAGCACTTAACTTAATATAGTGAATTCTCATGAGAAGAGGTAAAAATGAATATAAGTAAAAAATCCTGCAAGTCTGTTGGTTAGGGATTATGAAAGAAGGGTGTTTCTTAATTGAACACCCTTTCTTTTATGTTGTTTCATCACTTATAGTAGTTGTTGTAAACTTGAAAGCTTCAATGTTTTTTGAAAAATAGTCAGGCGGGAGTCCTGCCTTTTCTTTAAGTGAATTTAGGAAAATTTCCTTGTCCGGAAGTTGTTCCCATACAACCGGAAGATAAACCGCACGTTTTTCTCGTTCTGAGAGTACTATTCCGTAGGGATAAATTTTTGTAAGTAAATCTTTTTCGTCTTTAAACGGTATGCTTTCTATTTTAGAAAGGAGTGAAATTGAAAAAGTAAGATGTTCAAATTCTTCTTCTCTAATAGGAATAAATCTTGGGTCGTAGAAAGCAGCATTTTTTGCGTTATCTATCAGGTCAATGATAAGCGGCTTGGTCGGATAAACAGAACCTATGCAGCCCCTTAATTGTCCGTTTATCTTTATGGTAACAAACGATGCGCCGTACTGTGTAAGTGACGGAGGAATATGCTTGGGAATATATTCTTTTTCGGAAAGAGAATTTTTTATACTTTCTTTTACTGTATTTAAAATATATTGTGAATAAAATGTTTTATAAAAATTATTTGTAGTATCAGGATAAAGATACCAGGAACCGTATCCTACAACTCTGTCCTTATCATTACTGATATCACCGGAATTATACATTTCTGCTCTTATTAAAGAATATCCGTTTCTGTTTGCAAATTCTGTCAAACCTTTTATCCCGATAAGTCCGCAAGCTTGGACCGGTTCAAAACATTCCAGCTTACCGGTTTCTATAATCGTCGCGGTATATGAATCAATTTGTCTGGAAAGATTTTGAGGATAAAAATGACTTAAATCGGAAGAAATTACAAAAGAAGCGCGTTCCCAATATTCTGATATTAAATCTGCTATTAATTTATAATCACATCTTCCTACCAAAATCGGAACGATTTTGAGTCTTTTGCCGAGTTTTGTTAAATTTTTTACAAAATCGGCTGCATTTTGTTTGTGAGGATAACAAATATTTTGTAAAAACGGAAGTTGTACTTCTATAGAGTGTTCATTTTCAAATGGTTCATCCGTTATAATACAAGGAAATTTTTCAGCTATTTCTTTGATTAAAAGGTTGTTAACTTCAATACTTCCCAGTGGTGTATCAAAATAAGTATATTTTGGAAGTGCTATGTTATTAAAAATTTTATGATGTGACGGAGCAATAATAAATATTGTTTCGCTAAAATCCAAATGTAAAAAACCTGCCATCGCAGCATGTCCTGAATATATCAATCCTGCGTGAGGAACTATAATTGCTTTTGATTTATATTCAATTTTAGTATTTTCTTTAAATGAGTTTATTAAAGAGTTTAATTCTTCGGATCCGTCAGGATAGAATGTTCCCGCAAACGATGCTTCTTTATTCATAAAGCTATTATAAAATAATTTTCATTTAATAGCAAAAAAATTTTTTTTGAGTTTAAATATGAATATGAAGATAAATAGAATTAATATAAACACATATAATAAAAATTTTAAAGGTTATACAAATGTATATGGCTCAAATATGTACATTACAGACGGAAGCAGGTTCAATTTTATTTCCATGCAGCTAAATAATGATAAAAAAGAAGATTTGAAAGAATATATAAATATACGCCGAATGATGAATGTTCCAAAAGAAGAAGCGGACATCCCATTGTTAACCTTTTCTAATTTTTTTGATTCGTTAAACGAGAAGAAGCCTAAAAAAGAATGTTTGTATCTGAATGATAAATATATATATTCAGGGGAAGAACTTGCCCAAAGACAGACTAACGACGGAAAAACTATTCCTTCTTATCTTTATAAACAAGAAGAGAAGATACACTTAAGATTATATACATTTCTGGCAGATTTAACAAAAAGGATTATGCAGGATAGCTATTTTGAAAGAAATGAACTTATAAACGCGTTAAGACTTCATAATTTCATGAGTTTTGCACGATTTGTTCCAAATATTGAGCTGCCTTTAAAACTGGAGCATGTTGCATTTGAGAATAATGTAGTACCATACCAGAAAGTGGCTGAAGGATTAAATGAAAAAATTGCATCTACGATGAAAGACTTTTTCCGATATTAAAGTGTTTTTGTAATTTCTTTTATATAGTTTGATATAGCCGGTGTAATAAGTAAATCGGGTTCGCTTGTACAAATGTCATCAAGCGTAATAATACCTTTTCTTGTTTCACCGGATTTTATATATAAAATGCCAAGCATAATTTTATCGTATATGCTATCAGAAGCTTGATATTCATTGATTTTGGTACTTGTTATTCCGAGAACATTATAACATTGGGCCAAATTAATATAATATTGCAAATTTAAACCGTAAGATTTTAGAGCATCTTCATAGCATTCTCTTGCCATTTCGGGATATCCTATGAACATATAGGTGTCACCTAAATTATTTTTAAAAATTGCGGTTGCTTGAGTATTCGGACTAAGCTGTATTGCAAATTTAAACTCCTGAATTGCGGCATAATAAATTCTGTCTTGGAGATAATTTATACCGACATTATTATGATAAAAAGCATCTTTTTCCGCATCAATCGTGTACCGATAAGGTTTTCTGTATCCGGAACATATAATGGTAACTAATAGTAATAAAATTGTTATTAAATGCTTCATACATTTATATTATATAATAATTTCTTAAACGAAGTCATCATATAATCAACGCATTCTTTTTCCAAAAATGTTTTTTAGCAGCGAAAGAATGCTTGAGCCATTATTTCCGTTTTGAAATTTTTCATAATTTTCTTTGACAAATTGATTTCTCGGATCTGCTTCTTTCAGACGATCCATATACTCCATTGCACCGTAGGTGTCGCCAATTGATTCGTGAAATTCTGCAAGTTTTTGCAGAGCATTTGTATTTTTGGGGTCTAAATCAGCCAATCTTTCATAAAATTCCGAAGCTTTTGTCTTATCTCCGTCTGCTTCTAATAATGCTGCAATTGTTTCTATTAAGTCTGTATCATCATTTTTAAATCTGTATGCAGTCATATATTCGTTTATAGCAACATCTTTATCACCTCTAACAATATTATATTTTCCCCAATTTAGGTGCTCATTATATGAATCACCTTGTTTTTCATAAATCAAAGCGCGCATTTGATAAACAAGCGGAGAGTTAGGACTCATTTTTTCGTAAATATTTATTTCATTAAACGCATCTTCATACATATTTTTTTGAAAATAGTATTGTGCTAAAAGTGAATGAAATACAAGATTGTTTTCGTATTGGCCTTTAACTTTCATCAAAATTTCGTACCCTTTATCATTTTGATCCATGTCAAATAAAGCTCTTGCTTTTGTAAGTTCATTTTTGGTAAGTTCATAAGCTTTTTCAGGTTGAGAATTTCTGATATAATAACTTGCTAAAAGTTCATCAAACTCATTGGTATTAAAGTCTTTTCTTGCGCGTTCCAAAATTTGTATTGCAGATATAATGCCTTCGGTTTTTTCATAGAGTTCGGCAAGTTTAAAAAATACTTTAGTATTTTTGTTATCATAATCGGCAATTCTTAAGTATTCATCAATCGCTTCCGTGTATTTTTCTTGTCCTTCGCATAATCCGGCATGTAAATACCTTGCAGGAAGTGCTTCTTCGGGAGTTTTGGCATGGGATATAGCTTTTTTGTAATCATTTTTAGCAAAACTCATTTGTTGTTGAAGTGCATGCATATTACCTCTTAAAAGATAATACTTAAATTTATCTTCATTAATAAATAAATCCAGTAACTGTTCGTGAGCCATTATGTTAGAAGGATCCAATTCCAAAATTTTTGCATAATAATGTTTTGCTTCTTCTTTGTTGTTCAATATTAAAGCAAGATGAGCAATTCTTGTAAGAATATCCACATCGCCGTCTTTATTTATAAGCATTTTTTTGTATTCTGCATAAGCTTTTTCATATTCTTCGTTTTGTTCAAATTGCTCTGCTGTATTCATATATCCTCCTAATTATATTTGTTTTGAGCTTCCGTAATACCGTTTGTGAAATAACAGGCAACTCCTTCTTTCGCGCGAATTATAGTTTCTTTTAATAAATCAAGTTCTTCTTTTGAAAAATTTTGTAACACAAAAACCTCAGAAGGTATATTAGG
>CAJOPY010000006.1 GCA_905236505.1 Candidatus Gastranaerophilales bacterium | reverse complement strand
TTTTTTCTCCTTATTAAAATACCTCGTGTATATATAAAGTATTTCACAAAGAAATAATTGCTAATTTTTTATTATTTTGTTAAGAAATGTTAAAATGATTTTATTTTTAACAATTTTATTTGCTCTTACTTTCGTTGCAACAAATGAATATTTATGTTAATTTATCACTGTAGGATAAATATTTTAGGGAGTATTGGTATGATAAAGAATTGTTTTGATTTTATCAAATCGCATTTTGATTTTAAATTTTACGGAGTTAGTTTAATAGCGCTTTTGGTCGGTTTATCAATAATTCCGATGCTTATGTATATGCCTCAAAGGTACGGAATGGAAAACGGATTGTTGGAAAATATTCAAATGGCTGTGTTGTTTTTCATTATGTATTTATGTTTAACGGCAAAATTTAACAAAAGGTTTTTAAAATTTGCTGCTCTTGCTCTTACTATTATTATGATAAGAGAAGTAAATTGCGGCAGAACATTGTTTTTCCCGATTCCTGATACTTATCATCAATATTATTCGTGGAGAGATTTACCATATCCGTATTTAGGTAAAATCGTTCATACGATTTATGGGTTATATATGGCTTTCGTCGGTTTAGTATTTTTGAAGAAAAAGTTTTATGCGGATATGTGGGAACTTATTAAAAATGTTCGTTTTCCGTTTTGGAACATGTTGTTTGCAATAATTGCAATGTATATGGGGGCAATTGCAGAAAAACTTACAAATAATAATTTTATATTTGAGGAAGGTTTTGAGTTATTCTTTTATGTATCGTTATTAGGTATTGTGTGGTTGTATTCAAGAAACAAAGACTTTAGTTCCGAAACAAGTGAAGAGGTTTAGTTTTTCCAAAAGGGGTAATTATGCAGGAAATAAAGTGTCCGAAATGCGGAGAAGTTTTTCAGGTAGATGATTCCGGTTATGCTGCAATTGTCAAGCAAGTGCGGGACAAAGAATTTACTATGGAAATACAAAACAGGGAAAGTCAGTATATTTCAGAAAAAGAAAATGCAGTAAAATTTGCCGTTTTGGATGCGGAGCGGAATTTTAACGAAAAACTTTCTCAAAAAGACGCGGAATTAAGCGAGTTAAAAAATAAACTATTATCTTATGACAAAGATAAAAAGCTTGAGATAAGCGAGCTTGTAACAAAGTTAAATAACGAACTTGCGGAGAAAGAAACCTGCATAACAAAATTAACAAGCGAAAAGGCTTTAACAGAGAAAGAATGTCAATTAAGAGAACAATCAATAAAAGACAATTATGAAACTCAACTAAGATTTAAAGACGAAGAGATTGAAAGATATAAAGATTTTAAGTCAAAAATGTCAACAAAGATGGTCGGTGAGAGTCTGGAACAACATTGTGAAATTGAGTTTAATAAATTACGTGCGACAGGATTTCAGAATGCTTATTTTGAAAAAGACAATGATATAAAAAGCGGGAGTAAAGGTGATTATATATTCAGAGAGTCTGACACTGAGTCCGGTGAATTTATATCAATTATGTTTGAAATGAAAAATGAAACAGATACGACTTCTTCCAAAAAGAAAAATGAAGATTTTTTCAAGGAATTGGATAAAGACACAAGCGAAAAAAAATGTGAATACGCAGTTTTGGTTTCTTTACTGGAGCCTGAAAGTGAGCTTTACAACTCAGGGATAGTAGATGTTTCTTATAAATATGAAAAAATGTATGTAATAAGACCGCAATTTTTTATCCCGATTATTACGCTTTTAAGAAATGCTTCACTTAATTCTTTAAGTTACAGAAAAGAGTTGGCTCTGATTAAGGCACAAAATATAGATGTATCAAACTTTGAAGCAGAGATGAATGACTTTAAGGAAAAGTTTTCAAGAAATTTTGAACTTGCAAGTAAAAAATTTAAAACCGCAATAGAAGAGATAGATAAAACCATAGATCATCTTCAAAAAACAAAAGAGGCGCTTTTATCCTCTGAAAATAATTTACGACTTGCTAATGATAAAGCGGAAGATTTAAGTATAAAACGTTTGACTAAAAATAATCCTACAATGCAGGCAAAATTTGATGAATTAAAATTGTCTGAATTAAAAAAATCCGAATAGTCCGGTTATGTGGAGGAAAAATTGCCAAGATTACCTGAATATTTAAAAAGACCGCTTATTGATACGGAAAAAACGAAAACCGTACGTAAATTATTGAAAGTTAAAATGTTGAATACAGTTTGCGAGGGTGCTCGTTGTCCGAATAAAAGTGAATGTTATTCAAAAAACACCGCAACATTTCTTATAATGGGAAGTATTTGCACCAGAAATTGCAGGTACTGTAATATAAAAAATGAAAAGCCTGAGCCTTTAGATAAAAATGAGCCGAAGCATATTGCGGAAGCAGTTAAAGAATTGGAGCTAAAATATGCGGTAATAACTTCTGTTACACGAGATGATTTGCCATATGGAGGTGCTGAACATTTTAAAAATTGCATAAACGAAATAAGAAAAATTTCAGATGCAAAGATAGAAATATTAACACCTGATTTTAGAATGAAAAACCAAAAAATCAATGACGAAAATGTTCCGGCAGATATAATAATAGAAGCTAATCCGGACGTATTTAATCACAATATAGAAACTGTAAAATCACTTTTTAATACTGTACGTCCGCAAGGGAATTATGAACTATCCTTAAAATTGTTAAAATACATAAAAACACATTCTGATATTGTAACTAAATCAGGATTAATGGTCGGACTCGGAGAAAGTATTGACGATATAAAATCAACTCTGAAAGATTTAAAAGAAGCCGGAGTTGATATTGTAACAATCGGGCAATATATTCAGCCGAGCAAGCTTCACCTTCCGGTATCCAAATACTATTCTTTAGCGGAATATGAAGATTTAAAACAATTGGTAAAAGATGCCGGTTTTAAAAATTTTCAGGTCGGACCGCTTGTAAGAAGTTCTTATCAGGCAATGCAAAGCTGGCAAAATG
>CAJOPY010000005.1 GCA_905236505.1 Candidatus Gastranaerophilales bacterium | reverse complement strand
AAATTTTAACAGCATTAAAATCAGGTAATAATATAATAGTTAATAAAAAAATATGTGATATTATTCCTGATATTTATATAACAAATTCAGATATAAAAGCTTATTGCGGTGATAGTATAAATCTTTGTGATGATACATATATAAATATATCCGGTGATAAAATATATAATATAAAAATATATTGTAATTCTGATGAAATTACAAATATAAAAGCAAAAAAATGCAGAATACCGATTAATAAAACGGGAAAGTATCGCATAGAATTATATTTAGACGGTAAAGGCGCAATATTTACAAATCCGATAAAAGTTATTCAGGAATAAAAAATGTTTAAAAATAAAAAAGGTAACAGAACAATTTCACAACTTGATAAAACAATACCAACTAATAAACGTATTGTAGCTTGGCCAAGAATGGGTAATATTGACCTTTCTATGGAAGCTCTTGTTACTTCTGTCGGAGCAAAAATTGTTATGCCGCCTCCAAATACTAACGAAGCGTTAGAAATAGGAGTAAAAAACAGTATTGAGGGAATATGCCTTCCTTATAAATTAAATCTTGCAAATTACGTTATGGCTCTGAAAAAAGGGGCAAATACATTAATGATGTTTCAAGCTCCGGGCTCTTGCAGATTTGGAAATTATACAAAAATGGCTCAAAAAACATTAAGGCAAATGGGATATGAGTTTGATATGTGCGTGTTTGATATGTATCAAAGCAAAATGAAACAAACACTAAAAGCGTTTTGGCATATATCACATTGTTGGAATCCATATAAATACTATAAAGGTTTTAGTACCGGTTTCAATAAAGCATTCGCCATTGATACAGCAGAAAGACTTCTGTTTTATACTCGTCCGAGAGAAATATATAAAGGCGATGCAGAAAAATGCTACAAAAAATGGTATCAAATTATTCGTGAAACAACTTCTGTTTCAGGCTGCAAAAAATTAAAAAAACGAGTAATTGACGATTTCAAAAAAATACCTATAGATAAGGACAAAATTGTACCAAAAGTATATTTATTAGGAGAATTTTTTGTACTTTTAGATCCTTACACTAATCAGGAAATTGAAAAAACGCTCGGAGATTTAGGGTGTGAAGTAGAAAGACAGATTTTCTTTTCGGACTGGTTAGAGCACGTGCTTCAGCCTTCACTGTTTTATAAAAAAGAATCACACCGAGAAAGATGTGTAAGATATGCAAAAGATTATATGAAACGTGCAATAGGAGGAGAATGTATCGAAACAATCGGCGATACTGTATATGGTGCCAAAAACGGCATAGACGGTATTATTCACATAATGCCATTTTCTTGTATGCCGGAAATTGTTGCTCAAAATATACTGCCTAAGGTAAGTAAAAACGAAGATATACCGGTTTTAGAACTAGTGCTTGATGAACAAACCGGAAAAGCCGGAAACATAACAAGAATAGAAGCTTTTATAGATTTGGTAAAAAGAAAAAAACTTAAAAATATTAATAAAATTAAAGGAGAGAATTTAAAATGACAGAAACTAAATCAAGAAACAGAATGACATTTGAACGTCTAAAATACTACAGACATCTGGGAGGAGGGGCGCTTACATGCATAAAAAGCAGATTATCCAAAACTCCGAAGCCTTTATGTTTTTCACTTATGGTAACAAATAAATGTAATTGTAATTGTGATTTTTGCTTTTGGAAACATAAAAGCGATCACGAAGATATGCCTTTAGAAGAAATTCAAAGATTATTAAAAGAAGCAGGAGAAATCGGGTATTTAGACAGTATTTTGTGGGGAGGAGAACCTCTTTTAAGGCAAGATTTCACTGAAATTTGCAAATCATCTCACGATGCCGGATTATATACAAAAATTGCTACAAACGGCTGGTTTTTAAAAGAAAATCCCGGATTTGGAAAGTATACTGATTTAATGTTTGTATCTTTAGACGCAATAGGTAAGGCTCACGATGATATAAGACATTTACCCGGAATATGCGACAGAGTAATGGATGGTGTTGAATATCACAAGATAAATTCTCCAAAAATGAGAATTTATGTTTGTTGTACAGTATCAGCACAAACAGATTTTGAACAAATAAAAGAAGTTGCTCAATATTGTAAAGATGCTGATATTTTGCTGTATTTTACCGTAAATAAATCAAACCAAGCATTAGAAGAGGCACAAAATGTAAAAGATACTGAACTGGAAAGTGATCAATTAAAAGAAATCTTTATTAAAATAAAAGACCTTAAAAAACAAGGTTTTCCGATTAGAAATTCTGATTATTTTATGGATTATATAATTGACAAAAAGAATTATTATGAATGTCATTGGCCTCGTATATCAACAGTAATTTATTCTGACGGAAATATGCTCCAATGTTATGACAGAAAGCCTTTTATAAGTGTACGCGGAAGAGCATTAAAAGATGTTATAAAAGATCCTGTATTTGTTGAAACCGTAAATAAATGTAAAGATTGTAAATTGGCTTGTGTCGGTAATTATGCACTTGACGCTTCCGGTTTGTGGAAGTTGGAATGGCCGGCTATTAAATCTCTAATGCAAATTGCTATAACATAATTTGTTTGGGGTATGATAAATATAAGGGTAATTAATAAATAAAAAACAGGAGTAAAAATGAAAAGAATATTTACAATACTGATGCTTTTGGCATTTGTTTGCACGCAGTCATATGCTGCAGTTAGCGAAGTAAAAATTCAGGCAAAACCGGAGGCATTAGAAGAGGATATTTTTGAAAATAATAATAAAGTTAAAAGTGCTGAAGTTGGCGAATATGAATATTTAAGCAAAATAGAGAGATTATTTAACGGTAATGATGATTCAAAAATTATAACACCTCTGTTGCAAGTAGGGTATGATTACTTTGTTGCTCCTGTTACAGGTATTAATTCAGCAGGAAAGTATGATGACAGCTACAGATTTAGCATTGGAGAGAAAGTAAGCGCGTATTTGTATGGCGATTCCGTTGATGTAATGGCTATATCCGGAGCAAGTTTATTATCTCCGGTTGTTCAAACCGAAGTAGATTCTAAAGGTAACATTTTTATAAGCGGTATTGGCGTTGTGCCTGCCGAAAACAGAACAATAAAAGAAGTTGAAACGGCTGTAAATAAAATTGCCAATGCAAAGTATAACAGTTTAAAAATAAAACTAAATGTTGCATCAGGTCAAGATTTTTCAGTATTTGTGTACGGTCAGGTAACAAGACCCGGTAAAGTTATTGTAAATAATAATTCTTCTGTAATGGATGCGCTTGGTGCGGCAGGAGGGGTCAAAAAAACAGGTACATTAAGAAAAATTACATATACAAGCGGTAAAAAAACTCGTGAAGTTGACTTGTATAAAACTATTTTTTCCGGAAATGATGACAATATAATACTTAGGCCAAACGATAAAATATTTGTCGGCGGAATCGGTAATGTCGTAGCAGTTAAAAATGGTGTTAGTATGCCCGGTATATATGAAATTAAAGATAATGAAACTCTTAAGGACATAGCGCAATTCGCAGGCGGATTACTTCCCGGAACTCAAGCAACCGACGTAACTTTAACAGCTCTTGATAAAAAGACACTGGAAAGAACTGCAAAAAATGTAAGTTGGACAGAAGCTACCCGTACAAAATTGCAAAGCGGTGATATAGTTGAGTTTAAAGATATATATAATGTAGCGGAAAACACAGTTACTTTACAAGGTAATATTAAACATCCTGCAACATATGCTTATACTGCAGGAATGAGATTATCTGATATATTAAAAAATGAAAAAGAACTTTTAGAAGAAACTTTTTTGACTCAAGCTGTAATAAGAAGAATATCGGGAAAAGATAACACAATTGAAACAATACCGATATTTTTAAAAGAATTTTTTGCAGGCATGAATGACCCTGTTTTACAGCCCAGAGATGTAATAAGCATTTATAAAAATACAAACTCTCAATTTATTGATGTATATGGTTGCATTAGTATGCCAAAACACATTCCGTTTACGGAAGATTTACATTTAGACGATGTTTTGACTGATATTCAGTTTGTTGATTCTAAAATTAGTGATAATATTGATGAAGCAGAAGATAATAATCTTCAAAAAGTATCATTAAAAAATAATAATGACGGTTCTCCGGCTCTTATAGGCGGAACAAGTTCCGATAACAGAATAATCTCGGCTGAAAATGTTGCTTGTGAAATAACAAGTACTGACGGTACAATACAAGTTTATTATTTGTACGATATTATGATTAATTCTAACAGAATAAAAACTATTAAATTATTGCCGGAAGATAAAATTTTCTTTAGAACCTTGCGTGATAACGAATTTATAAAAAAGGTAAAAGTATCAGGTTTTGTAAAACATCCGGCTGTATTTAATTTTGTTGAAGGAAAAACTCTTAAAGATATGATAATTATGGCAGACGGTTTAGATGATGAAGCGGATTTGAGAGGTATAGTTTATACAAGAAAATCCGTACGTGATAAACAAATAATTTTAGCTAAAAAGAATGCTGATCGTGATATAAAACTAATAGAAGGAAGAATGGCAAGCGCATATAAAGCTTCTGATAAAGAGTTAGAAGCACGTTCCGATATGGTTGATATGTTAAAAGATGAAGAAAAAACAATGAATCAAAAATATGACGGGCAAATAGCGCTGAATATTAAAACTCAAGATATTAATAAAATCAGAAAATCTGATAATATTAAAGTACAAGACGGTGATGAAATATATATACCGAGAATGTCTAAGCATGTAAGTGTTTTAGGTGAAGTATATAACGAACAATCTTTTATGTATAAAGGTAAAAGAGCAGGTAAATACATAAAAGAAGTCGGCGGGTATACACCAAATGCAAGCCGCTTCAGAAAATATAAAGTTGGAATAAACGGCAGAGCTCAAAAACTGCACCTTTTAACAAGTATTGAACCCGGTGACACAATAGTAGTTCCGAGAAAAGTAGCAGGAAATGACTGGTATACACCTATTTTGAGCGTATTCAGTACATTGGCAAACTTAGCTGTTATGGGTGTTGCTATTACTAAATGGTAGTATTATCAGTATAAGGAGTATGAATTGTTTAATATAAAGAAAAGGGATTATAACAGAAGATATCCTAAGGATTACGGACTAATCAGAACGGTATACATAACGTTGTTCTTGTGGTTTGTTGTTTGGCCGGCAGCATTTTTGTGGTATACAGCAAAAATAACAGGTTGGAAAAATATAGACAGAAAAAAACGCTATGTATATACTTCAAATCACCAATCATACATAGATGCACCTTTAATCTCCGTAGTTGCCAATGCACCTGTTGCATACATGGCAAAAAAGGAATTATATGAGCACAAAAATCCGCTTATAAGATTTTTAGTAATTAGTTTAGGCGCATATTCCGTTGACAGAGAAAATCCTGAAAAAGCAACTTTGAAAACTATTATTGATATTGTAAAGCATACAAAATGGAATTTGGGAATGTTCCCTCAAGGTAAACAAATTTTAGAAGGTGAAAAATTTAAAGATATAAAACCGGGTTTTGTTTCTATTGCTAAACTTGCAAAAATGGACATTGTTCCTATTGCAATATGTAATTTTACGGGTTATACTTGGATACCGTTTAAAAAGCATTTAACGTTAAAAATAGGGAAACCTATTTCATACGAATTACCCGAAGAAGAAATTGTTAAACAGTGGGTTGATTATATGGAAGAGAATGTGGAGTAAGAATAATGTTTAGAACACTTTCAAGATCAGTTACTTATATGTTTATTTTTGATTTTTTAATACTTATGTGTATAACTTATTTTAATGCGGAACTTTTTGGTTATACACCTAAGGCTGTGATATTTTTATCTTTATTGGTAGTTACGGTCGGTTTGGTCGTCTTATTTTTAAAAGGTAATTATAAAATAAGAGAATTTAATATAAACATAAAAAACACATATTTACTTTTAGAAGGTGTTATAATAACTCATATTCTTCCTGCCGTTTATTTATTTATATTCGCATCATCCCTGTATCAAACAATAAAATTTTTGTTATTTAATATATTTATAATTTTCTTTATTTTAAGATTATATCGTGCTCTTTTTCATTATTACTTATTTAAAATTAAAAAAAACAAGAATATATTGATACTTGGCGCAGACGAACGGGCAAGAGTAATTGCTGATGAAATACAAGGAAAATATGCTCTTAAAATGAAAGTAGCGGGTTTTGTTGATGACAATAATTCAAATGAAGATTTTGCCTCAGATAGTAAGGTTCCCGTATTTAAAAATGTAAAAACATTAGAACCGATAATTAATGAATATGACATTGATATAGTAGTAATTGCTCAACCGACAGAGTTAATAATAACAATTCCGAAAGGAATTGATATATATAAAATGCCGGACTTTTATGAAATGGTTACAGGAAAGTACTATGCAGATGAAAAAACAATAACAGAATTATATTATCAATTTACCAAAAAACGTTCATTAATATATGATTTTTGCAAAAGAGCATATGACATCATAGCAGCTCTAATAATTTTATTAGTTACATTACCTATTACAGGTTTTACTGCAATTCGCATATGGCTTACAGACCATGAAAATCCTATTTATACACAAACACGTATAGGTATAGGCGGAAAAGAGTTTAAGTGTTACAAGTTACGCACAATGTATGCTAATAATTATGTTCCAAAAAACCTTAAAAATGGCGGATATGCAGAGAATCAGGAGCATGATGACAGGGTTATTCCTTGGTGTAAATTTGTAAGAAAAGCCAGATTTGATGAAATTCCGCAAATGATTAATATTTTAAAAGGTGAAATGTCTATAGTCGGTCCAAGAGCGGAATGGGACGAAGTTGTACGTATATATAAAGAACAAATCCCATATTATAATTGCCGCATGTGGGTAAAAACCGGTTGGACCGGTTGGGCACAAATTAATCAAGGTCATCTGTTTTCACTTGATGATGAAGCGGGAAAACTTGTATATGACTTATATTATATAAAACACAGAAATATACTGTGGGAAATAGGAATTTTAATTAAGGCTGTATTTATGGCACTTGGAGGAAGACATGATTAATAAAACCGTTTTAGTAACAGGAGGAGCCGGATTTATCGGAAAACATACAGTAAATGTGCTTTTAGAAAATAATTACAATGTTATAGTTGCTGACAGGAAAGAAAATGACAACAGCTTAAATTGTAAGTATTATAAGCAAGATGTAACAGAGCCTTCGTTAGAGAATGTTTTTATTGAGAACAATATTGATTACATAATACATTTAGCGGCATTACCTTCTGTTGCCGACTCTATTCGTATGCCGCTGGTTGATTGTAAAGATAATTATCAGGCAACTGTAAATGTTTGTACGTTTGCAAAAAAATACGGTGTAAAAAAAATAGTATTTTCTTCAACTGCTGCAGTATATGCAAATCCGCAATATTTACCGGTTGATGAAAAACATCCTACATCATATCTTTCACCGTACGCAATTACAAAGAATGCTTCTGAGAATTTTATTAAATATAGCGGTATTGATTATATTATTTTCCGCTATGCAAACGTATACGGAATAGGGCAAGATTCGTTCGGCGAAGCCGGTGTAGTTGCTAAGTTTTTTGATTTAATGTCACAAAATAAACCTATTCAAATTCACGGAAGCGGAAAACAGTACAGAGATTTTATTTATGTAACAGATGTTGCAAAGGCAAACGTTCAAGCTCTCAGTACGGATATAGAAAATGAAATTGTTAATGTGTCTACAAATTCAAGAACATCTATCAATGATTTATTTACCGTATTAAAAGAAGAATTGGGCTATTCACTTGAACCTAATTATGCACCGCCAAGAGAAGGTGATATTGAAAAATCTATATTGGATAACGGTAAACTTATATCATTATTTCACTTTGTGCCATCTATTGATATAAGAACCGGTATAAGAGAGATGGTTAATAATTATAAAAATGAAAGAAAGGTAAAAGTATAATGGAAAACATTAACATGCCTTTTTCGGTCTTGATGCCTGTTTATTATAAAGAAAAAGCTGAATTCTTTAAAACAGCAATAGACAGTGTAATAAATCAAACATTAATGCCAAATGAGATATTAATAATTGAAGACGGAAAGCTCTATAAAGAACTTGAGGATGTTATAGTAGGTGCTGAAAATAATTATCCGGATATTGTACGAGTTATCCGATTGAATGAAAATAAAGGTATCGGATATGTAAGGACATTAGGAATAAATGAATGTAAGAATGAATATGTTGCATTTATGGATTCTGATGACATTGCATCACCTGACAGATTTGAAAAACAAATAAAATTTTTAAATAATAATCCTGATATTGTAATGGTTGGTTCTTGGGTTACTGAATTTGACGGTGAACCTGATAATATTTATTCAAAACGAGTTTTGCCGACTGAGCCTGATGATGTATATAAATTTGCTAAATTTCGCATGCCGGTGAATAACAATACAATATTATTCAAAAAATCACCTGTACAAGAGGTGGGAAGTTACCAAATTGCTACGGGATTTGAGGATTATGAAGTATGCGGGAAACTCCTGAATAAAGGATATAAAATTGCGAATATTTCGGAATTTCTTGTTAATATGCGTGCCGGACAAGGAATGATGAACAGAAGAAAGGGATTAAATTATTTTATAAAATACGAATATGCTTGTATGAAACTGTTTTATGATATAGGTTTTATAAATTTATGGGAGTTTTTAAGAAATATCGCTTTAAAGCTTCCGCTTAGAATTATGCCTGATTTTATGAGAAATTTTATATATAAAAAATATTTAAGAAAATAGAGGAAGGGGAAAATAAATTGAAAATTGTATTATTAAATCCGCCATTTAAAACAGAGTTAGGAAAATTTTCCAGAGCATCACGTTCACCGGCAATTACTAAAAGCGGTACTATGTATAATCCGCTTTGGTTAGCTTATGCTTGTGCATATTTAGAAAAAAATAATCACGAAGTAATGCTTTTAGATAGCTGTGCTGATCAGATTAATTTAGATGATACATTAGTTAAAATAAGAGAGTTTCAACCGCAACTTATAGTTTTAGATACATCAACACCAAGCATAAAAGAAGATGTACGATGTGCGGAAGAGATTAAAAAAGTTATTCCTGACGCTCATATTTGTTTAGTTGGTACGCATCCAAGTGTTTTGACTGATGAAGTTTTAGACATGTCAGTTGCTGTTAATAGTATAGCAAGACATGAATTTGACGCAACTCTTGCCGATTTAGCTTCAGCACTTTCTGAAAACAGAGATTTATCAACAGTTGACGGAATCTCTTATAAAAAAGACGGTCAGCATATTCACAATCAAGATAGAGCATATATAGAAAATCTTGATGAAATTCCGTTTGTGTCTGAAGTTTACAAAAAACATCTTAATATTAATAATTACTTTTTCTCAGCAGCAACACTTCCTATGGTTATGATTATGACCGGTCGCGGATGTCCTTCACGCTGTTTCTTCTGTGTTTATCCGCAAACATTTCATGGGCATAAATACAGATTAAGAAGTGCCGATAATGTTGTAGCAGAATTTGAATGGATTGTTAATAATCTGCCGGAAGTTAAGTCTATTGGTATTGAAGATGACACATTTACGGCAAATCCGGACAGAGCTAAAGAAATTTGCAGAAAACTTATTGAAAAAGGTATTAATAAAAAAGTCAAATGGTGGGCTAATACAAGAGTTCATACAGATTTAGAACTTATGAAACTCATGAAAAAAGCAGGATGCCGTTTAATTATTCCCGGATTTGAGTCAGGTTCTCAAGAAATTTTGAAAAATATACACAAAGGTACAACAATAGAACAAGCCGAAAAATATATGAAAAATGCAAAAAAAGCCGGACTGTTAGTTCACGGATGTTTTATGGTAGGTAACAAAGGTGAAACCAGAGAAACTATGGAGCAAACTTTAAAATTTGCAATGAAACTTAATCCGGATTCGGCACAATTTTTCCCGCTCATTCCGTATCCCGGAACTGAAGCATATAGTTGGGCAAAAGAAAACGGATATATAAAGACATATGATTGGGAAAAGTGGCTTAAAGAAGACGGCAATCATGAATGTGTATTAAATCTGCCGGATTTAACAAGCGACGATTTAGTTGATTTTTGTACTTATGCACGAAGAAAATTTTATTTAAGGCCAAGATATTTAATATATAAAGCAATACAATCATTAACTAATTTTGACGAAATGAAACGTAATTTGAAAGCATTTAAGAGATTACTCGGTTATATGTGGAAAGGGGCAAAGGAGTAGATAAGGGGTTAGTTAAGTAGTAAATGACAAGCGAATCTGCAAAAAGTAATAAAAGAATAGAAATATTTGATATCGCAAAAGGTATAGCAATAATTTTGGTAGTTATTGCACATCTTGGAATACCTGAATTTTGGAGAAAATTTATATTTCTGTTTCATATGCCTTTTTTCTTTTTTATTGCAGGTTATTTTTTTAAAGAGAAATATTATGCAACACTAAAAGATGTTCTTATTTATATAAAGAAAAGGTTTTTAAGACTTTTTTGCGTATATCTTGGGTGTAATGCTATTTTTATTATATTACATAACTTTT
>CAJOPY010000004.1 GCA_905236505.1 Candidatus Gastranaerophilales bacterium | reverse complement strand
CGTTTGGTGGTTCTCGTCCCGTATTGTACTTATTTTTAAACTACAAAAGCGGACGACGGGACTCGAACCCGCGACGTCAACCTTGGGAAGGTTGCATTCTACCACTGAATTACGTCCGCATATATTCTATTATAATATAAAAACCTCCTTATAAAAAACGTCATTTTTAAATTCTTGTTACGAAAAAATAAAAATCTTTACAAATGGTTTAAATTTGATGATATTCTGGGTTTAAATGCTATTGTGCAGGTGAGGACAGAGCAACTGTAGGCAATTTTTTTTATTTTTATGTTTTATATAATATAGGAATATTTTAAAAATGTAAGATAAAAGGGAAAGAATATGGTAGCAATTAATTCTTTAAAATCATTTGCAATCACAATTTTTAAAGGTGTTAAACAAAAACAAATTGTTGAATCGGTTGCGAAAGTCGGTGAAAAACCTCTCTTAAAAACTGTAGCTGATGAACCCGGTCTTAGAATTTTGGAAAGAGTATGGGGTGATAATTTGTTTCGCTATGAAACAAGGGTTATAAACGGTAAACCGACATCAACTATCCAAGTTTTTAACGGAAAGGGTGAATATATAGGAAAAGGCGGTGATCAAGGGCTTAAAATAAACAGAACTAAAAATATTCAAGTTGAAGATAGCGGAAGTATTTTTTCAGGTAAAAAAATAATTATTAATAAAAATTACAATGAAACTATGGGTATGACTGAACATCAAGAAATATTGGCAAAAGAATATACACCCGAAGGTATTTATGAGCATGGTGAGCAAACTCTAAAATACAGACATTGGGACAAGCCTAAAACTAAAGTATACGATAGAATAACGTATGCAAATGGTCAAACTCCATACACAGAAGCTCTTGAGGCGAAAAAAACAGCAGAAAAAATTCGCTTAGCTGAAGAAAAAGCTTTGGCTGAAGATGCTTTAAGAGCGGAACAAGAGGCTGCAAAAAAAATTGCTGCTGAAACTCCTCGTGTTAATATCGGCAAAGTTTTCGGCAAAAATTTAGACGAACTAAAAAAAATGCAAGACGAAGTTTTGGCAGATGGCACGATAGTAAGAAAATATGTAACAAAAGACAAAAATGGATTTTCTCAATATATTGTTACAAAAGATAAAGGTTCTTATCATGAGGAGAGTATTATAGATACAGCAAAAAATATGAAAATTCTATACACTCAAATCGGCGAAGCAGAACCTAAAATTACCATGTCAAAAGGATTGCAATACAGACAAAAAAGTGAATCGTTAACAGATTCTTATGGTCGTAATTATCGTAATAATACTCAAGTTTATAATAACGGAAGAGATTACGTTGAATTTGACGATGCCGGAAATCCCGGACGATTTAATTTGCATACATCTGAAGGAGATATTGCAGGGTACAATAAAGTGCGCGACGTGTTTGCATATGTTGCAAGTGCAAACTATACACCCGTTAGCCGAGAGGCTGTAACAAATTTAAAGGCAATACAAAAAGAAGCAAAATCCGAGTATATAGATTTGCTCGATTTATTTAAGCCATATAGCGCATAAGTTTAAAATAAAACAGCTTAAATTATACAATATAAGTATGCGCACTTATAAAATTTAACGACGGAAATTTACAAACTATTTGTTTTCTAAGCCGGCTTTTTTATACATTTCTTCCATTGCTTTTTCGCAATCTGTTTTATATTTTCCGTTTTGTGCCAAAGAATATTCATAACTTGCAGCTGTATATTCATTTAAAAGGCTTAATAAACGTCCCATATTATAATGATTTTTTGCGTTATCTTTTATTTTTAAGTTTTTCAAACATTGTTTATAAGAATTTTGTACGGTTTTATATTCTCCTATAAAATCTGTGCTGTTCGTTTTTGCTGCATAAAGCTGAACATAAAATAAAGCGTTACGATAATTTAATGCTGCTTTTCCGTATTCGGAATTTTTATAATATATGTCACCTATTGCTGTATATGATTTTATTATGCCTTCTGCCGCTTTTTTGTTTGTTTTATCTTGTACCACTTCTTTTTTATACTCTGTTACGGCTTTTTCGTATTTTGCGCTGCTATAATATTTATTACCTTTTGCTAAATTATCAGTAGCAGATTTTGCGTAATTTACGGGAGATATTAATAATGCTAATAAAATTATTGTTGCTGCCTTTTTTATCATCTATTCATCTCCTCTGTTTTGTATATAATTTATTGCTAATACATTAAAGTATTCAAATAATTTATAACAAATATTTTTTACACACTCTTCGTTTTTGGAACATTTGCTGAGTTCTCCTGCTGATACTGTTAATACCTTAAATGTTCGGGGATATTTTTTTAAATAATCCCAATATATATCCATACAGTTGTCGTTTTTGTCGGTTAATGATAACAAAAACAGTCCGTATGCCGATAATTCCACTGAGTTGTTGTTTAAAAGAGAACGCAAAAACCACGTTTGAGCTTCTTTTGACATTGAACTGTCAAAATTTTCTTCGTATGCACTCATTGATAAAAGACCTAAAAACGGAAAGTCTTCTTCTCTTACATCTTCTTTTCCTTCTTTAGGTTTTAAATACCTGTACATTACGGACGGATCTTTTTTCATGAATGCATAATATCTGTATTGCTTTAATTGCGCTTTGGTTGCTTTGCTTACCAAAAAGTCTGTCCAAAGTTTATTTTTTGTGTTGATAATATTCTTATCAGAGATGTGACTGTCAAATTTTGATAAAGGAAATGCAAAATTTATATTTTGAGCTTTTGATATATCATATTGAGATGATATTATACCGATAAGTTTTCCTGTTTTATCTAATAACGGTGCACCGCTTGAACCTGGAGAAACCGGTGCTGTGAACTGAATGTTTCCTCCTTTTTCAATACGGCTAATAATACCGTCTGAAAAAACAAACTCTATTCCTCTGGGGTTAGACAAAGCATAAATTGTATCTCCCACACTGTTAGTTCCTTTGCCAAGCTCTATAGGAGTGAATTTATTGGTTGTTTTTAGCGTCAAGAGTGCAATATCACCGGCAGGATTTATATATTTGTAACCGTTTACTTTGTATTTGGTTCCGTCAGCAGTTTTGACCGTAATTTTATCGGCACTGTCTACAACATGAAAACAAGTTGCAATAGTGCCCTCAGAATCTAATATTACTCCGCTTCCGGTTTTGTTTTGTGTTTCAATTAAAACTACTGATTTTATGCTTTTTTTGTATAAATCACCTGCACCGGAACTTGCATAAGATATACATAAAAAATTAGTGCATAAAACAAATAATAAAATAATAATCTTTTTCATAAATCGTTTCAAACCTAATATACTCCTAAATTCATATAACTATTTTATTCTATATTTTTTTATTTGTAATGTAAAGTTTTGTAACAAATTTTATAATTTATGCAATTTTTTCACTTTAGAATACTTTATATATATGTAACGAGAAAAATAGGTATAAT
>CAJOPY010000003.1 GCA_905236505.1 Candidatus Gastranaerophilales bacterium | reverse complement strand
CCTTTTTGCCGCGTCTTGTTCTTGCATTGGTTTTTGTTCTCTGCCCTCTGCAAGGTAAGCTTCTTTTATGTCTCATACCTCTGTATGAATTGATTTCTTGAAGACGTTTGATATTCATTGCAACTTCACGTCTTAAGTCACCTTCAATATGATATTCGGATAATGCGTTACGCAAATCCTTAATATCATTTTCTGTTAAATCATCAGTTCTCAAGTCAGGAGAAATTCCTGTAGCCTCAAGAATCTTCTTTGCTCTTGTCGGTCCTATACCATATATATAGGTAAGAGCCACTTCTAATCTTTTGTTACGAGGTAAATCTACCCCTACTAATCTTGCCATGTTTTTTTCCTTCTTTTATGTTTCTAATACTAATTTTTTTTGAATTGGAAAATTTAAAGTTAAAAATTGAAAATTATTTTAAATTGATTTTCCTTTATCTATTTTCATTTTTCAATTCTATTACCCTTGTCTTTGTTTGTGTTTAGGATTTTCACAAATTACTGCAACTCTGCCTTTTCTTTTGATCACTTTGCACTTATCGCACATAGGTTTTACTGAACTTCTTGTTTTCATTTTTAATTTCCTTATTTATGTTTCTACTTATATTTTCTGTTAGTAATACAATTCATCGTTTACTTAAGCCTGAATGTAATTCTTCCTTTACTTAAATCATAAGGTGTCATCTCAACCTTGACCCTGTCACCGGGAAGAATTCTGATAAAATTCTTTCTGATTTTTCCGGAAATATGCGCCAATATCTCATGTCCGTTTTCTAATTCAACTCTGAACATTGCATTCGGCATAGATTCCAAAATTTTACCTTCTATTTCTATTACGTCTTTTGCCATCGTATTCCTCAATTTCGGCTAATACATAATGATACAATATATCATCATATTAATATAATATTTGCTAAATTTCTGAATGCAAGCGAATTTATTACTTTTTGAGTTTTTGTAAAAAAATATTACTGATTGTTTTTTATATTTACGGTAACATTGTTATCTGGCAGTTTGTTTTGTTTTGGCTAATTTAAAAGGATTTTATCGGTTTTAATATTTTCTAATGTTTCTTTTGTTTTTTTAAATAATTGTATTGAAATATAATTTTATTCTTTTATATTACACATTCTTGTAATAAAAAAATTATTTTTTATGTAATTCTTATTATGAAAGGATTTTATTATGTCTGAAAAAAATTTTTTATGCTACATACTTACCGAAGGAATTTTGATTCTTGTTTTAGGAATTTTTATGCTTATTTTTCCAAAAATTACTTTTGTTTCGTTTGGATTTATGATGAGTATTGCATTTGCCATATATGGCGGTTTTAAAATTATTTGTTCGGTTATAACAAAAAATTTTTCTAAACATTATATTTTAGACATTTTATCAGGTGTTTCCATTTTTATATCCGGTATTATGCTCGGATTAGCGCCCTTTTTTGATATTATGTTGATTATAACGCTTATCGGAATATTTTTTATATTCAAAAGTATATCTGAATCAGCGTTTGCAATAAGAGTAAGGGATATTCTTATTCCTCATAAAATCCCGATTTATCTTTCATTTATTGACTTAATTCTCGGAATTATAATAATCACAATTCTTCCGTCCGCAGTATTATGGTTTGTCGGCATACTGGCAGGTATTGATTTTATCCTGACCGGAGTTATGCTCATTAACATGCTTATAGTTACTAAATACACAAAAGGTTATTAAACCATCATGTCGTTAAATTCTCTTATATCGTCATAATTAAACATATGAATAAAAGTATAAAGAATTTTTGCGGAAAAACGTCCTGTACCAACTTCTAACATTTCTCGCATTGCTTCGCGGTTGTTTACAATTAGAACATGCGTTCTGTTGCATGCTAAATTATCGTAGTAATTCGCGACATTAACAATTTGACTGTACTCTGATATAAAATCATTGGAAAGTCCTTGCGGGTAGCCTGAACCGTCATTATTTTCATGATGCTCTAATGCTACTTTTGCTATGGTTTCAGAAAGACCAAAAATTTCTTTTATCATCTTATAACCCAAAATAGTATGCTCTTTTATTTCATCTTCATTTGTTGTTATAAGTGCAGAATTATCAGGAAGATTAATTTTTAATTTTCCTATATCGTGCAAAAGTGCTGCCAGTATCAATTCATCAACATTTCTTGGAGTATACTCAAGTTTTCTTGCAATAAGACCTGATATAACTGCCACATTTAGCGGATGACAAAGTTCATACTCGCCCATAAATCTTACACGTGAACCATGACCGGTTTTATACATTTGTTTAAAAATTTCATTTCTTAATATATTGACTAATGACTGCATTTTTAATATTGCGTCATCATAAAATTCCTGCAAAAATAAATCAAAAATCCTTTTATAGAAATATTTAATTTTAACTTGTGTTTCTGTTTTTAGACAAGAGTCCCTGTTTACAACTGTATCAAAATCATCGGCTTCCAACGTTTCGTATGAAAAATTTAATAGCCTTTGTGTTTTTGATTTTGGTTCGCCGTCAGAAGAATTTTTTACATCTTCTTCTTTGTGAAAGTCTTCAGCATAGATTTTCACATAGTTTTTTAACATAATAAGTTTACCCGGAGTAAGAACTTCTCCGGCTTCCAATATTTTGGCCTTATTTTCCGTAAACAAATCAAACGGAAGTACTTTGTAATTATTTAATTCACTGTGTTCTACTATGCGCATATTCTAATTATATTTTTTTTTTACAAAATTTAAATACTTTATTTGAAGGAATAAATTTATGCTGTTTCCAGAAATTTACTCAGACTTTTTGATGTTTTTATTTGTTTTGTATTAAAAGTACTTGTATAGATATTATTATAAAATTCAAGAGCTTCTTTTGTATGTTCTTGTTCCAGATATATTTTCATTAGTTTTATATACGGCAGCTTATTTTGAGGTGCAGCATATATTGCAGTTAATAAAGTTTCTGTTTCTTTATCTTCCGTTAAAATTTTTGATATTTTAAATTCTTCAAAATTCAATAAGGATAAAATGTGTTCTTTAAATTCTTTATTTTTACATTTTTGTGTTTTTTTCAAAAGTTCTGTTTTAAATACAGACATTGGCTCTCTTATATCACGCATTTCCGCCTTCTCATTTATCATTAGCAATATATGCAAAAGGGCAATATATCTGTCCGTCATCTCTATAATTTCAAATTCCGGATTTTCTTCTTTTTCTATAGAAAATTCGTATTCTATCGGTTGATTAATCATATAATACAAGTCATACGAATTTTGGCATTTTTTTGAATTTACTTTTAAAATTCGTTTTACAAGTTCGTCTTTTTTTTCTTTTTCTGATATACGACACATACTTTCATACGTATAACATTGTTCAACTTCATAATCCATTCTGCCGAGTTGTTCTGCAATTTTTTCATATGTATTATTAAGATCTTTATTTTCTAATATATTTTGAGCTAACGGGTTCATAAAACCTCCGTAAGTTTTGTTGTATTAATACCAAATAAAGAATAATAGAATTTTATAAGATAATCTATTCTTTCTGTTCCTTGCACCCAGCTTAAATGCTGAGCTTTATCATATAAAAAGTCGTGATAACTAATTTGATAATTTTTTTGTACAGCAAGATTTACCCAAGAATTTTCGTGAAAACGTCCTTCTTCATACTCCGGAATATTTTCTTGATAATACGGAATATATTTTGCGCATTTATTTATAAAATTTGTTCTGCCGTTGTTTTTCAGATAACTTCTTCTCGGTTCATATTTTTCTTGATTGGCAATAACTTTGTGTATCGCTTCTGCCAACGCTTCCGGAGTAAATTCTTCTGCATATTCGCCTGAGTTTTCATAAATTATATCTTCTTCTCCTCTGACATATTGGTTTAATTGTTTAAAAACAACTATAGGAGTATCACAAGACATAGCTTCATTTAAAGAACGATTTTTCCCTTCTATAAGTGAAGTCAGCACTACACATTTTGCGGAAGTATAGTATTTTGATAAATCTTTATACGGAACTCTCGGTATTATATTTATATATTTGTTTATATCATTGTCCAGTATTTCATTTAATTCTTTTAATATACCTTGTGAAGTTGTGCTTAATGAAGAAAAATCGTATTCTCCTTTTCTGTTTTTCTTAACTTCATTAAGTCCGAATATGCAAGTTGTATTTAACCTTTGACCGTATTTTTGTTCATATATTTTTAAAGCTTTTGCAAGCATAAAATGATTTTTTACTTCATAAGGAGTTGCAACCATCAGTACATCTATTGTTTTTGGGGTATTAAACGATGGGGCTATGTGATATTCATTTGTTAAATCAGCATCTTGAAGAGGTAAAAATATTATATCCTTTTTATTTGGGTATTTTGATTTATAATAAGCTTCTCGTTCTTTATTTTCATAACAAGCAAAATACAAATCGGCATTTTCACACCAAGAATAGCTGGAGCACATTGTATAAGCTCCTACATGAAATAATTTTTTTATGTCCGGATATTTTGACAATAAAAAATCTGCTGCCTGAGTTAAAAATAAACCTTTGACAAATTTTCCTTTATATTGCATCGGAGGCAGCGGAACCATTAAATCTATTTTACCATGTAACCATTCTTCATCTGCAAAATACTCTCCGGTATATAAATCATAATCGTCCCAAATTTCCTTTATGGGTTTATTTATATTGGGATTTTTTAAATATGAATATAAGTATTTTCCCTTCATTCAGTCTCTCTTTCAGCTTTTCAACAAGTATATAATAATATATTTTAAAGTTATTTTTATCATTAAAATGCAGTATTTTAACAGAATAAATATATATGGCTAATACATTAAGGTTAGTCATAGTTACTATTTTTATTATTGAAATAAGATTATTATAGTATAAAATTGATTATGTAATGAATAGACAAGGGGAGTTTTATGGAATTCAGTAATAAAAAAAGAATAATTGTACAAATATTATCTCTTGCAGGTTTTGTACTTACTATAAAATTAGCAATGATATATTATGTTGCAAACTACGA
The DNA here is from genome assembly GCA_905236505.1 of Candidatus Gastranaerophilales bacterium. Classification (GTDB taxonomy): domain Bacteria; phylum Cyanobacteriota; class Vampirovibrionia; order Gastranaerophilales; family Gastranaerophilaceae; genus CAG-196. The sequence goes on along the minus strand of CAJOPY010000003.1, from coordinate 2,848 downwards.
AAAATATGCGCTTGCAAGTTTTTGTTCTATAAATGATTTTATAGATTGTGACGGAGCAGCCAGAACTTCCGTTTCGCAATTTTGGGGAATTCCGCTTGCTTATTGGGGAATGTTCTTTTATATAACTGTGTTTTTCCTTACTATTGTTGATAAGCTTAAAAACATTAAGTTTTTAAAATTTTTGGAAGTCTTTAAAAATCCGGCAGCTTATATAACAGTACTGGGAACTTTTGCTTTTATTTGTTCTATGATTCTTGCAGGAATTAGTGTTTACGGAATTAAAAAATTATGTATATTATGTCTTGTTACATATTTTGTTGATTTTGCCATTGCGCTAACCCCGCCTGCCGGTTTTAAAGATTATTTATACAGTTTTAAAACCACTTTTTTGGATTTTATAAGCGGAGCAAAAAAATATCCTAAAACACTTATATCTCTGGTTATAGCCGCATCTTTATTTCTTACATACAGCGCGGTTACGGATAATTTCGTACCGCACATTAAAAAAAACAAAGAAATTAAAAAATATTTTAAAATGAAACAAAATCCGTACAGGCAAGACGGAAATACCTTAGGTGTTGAAAATGCTGATGTTGTGATAGATTTATATTCCGACTTCGTTTGTCCGCTTTGTTATGTTCACAATATAATGCTGCACAAAGCTGTCAGCGAATATAAAAATATCAAAATAATACACCACAATTTGCCTTTTGACAAAGAATGCAATAAATTAATCCCTGTTGATATGCACAAAGGTGCTTGTATTATGGCACGTGCCGCACTGGCTGCTAAAAAGCAAGGAAATTATTGGGGTATGAGCACTCTTTTATACAACAACCATCCGAAAAACTTTGATGAAATTATTAAACTTTCAGATGAACTCGGGTTTGACAGAGATAAATTTGTAAAGGACACTTTCTCAAAGGAAATTTCTGCAGAACTGAATAAAGAACTTGAAGAAAGTTATATTCTCAATTTAGACAGCACTCCGACTATGTATGTGAATGGGGACAAAAAAGTCGGTATAATGTCGTATGAAGAACTTAAGCGGTTATTGGAAGAACATGGAGCAAAAAGAAAATAATAAAATTCTATTACACGCTTGCTGCGGAATTTGTTCGGGTTATCCCATTTCTCTTTTAAAAGAAATGGGATATGAACCTATTGTTTATTTTTGTAATCCTAACTTAGATACAAAAGAAGAATTTGACAGAAGGCTTAACGCACAAAAAATTGTCTGCTTGTATCATTGGGTTCCGCTAATAGTTGAAGAATATAAACATGAATATTTTTTGAATATTGCAAAAGGACTTGAAAACGAACCGGAAAAAGGTAAACGTTGTGATAAATGCATTGAACTCAGACTTAAGCAAGCAGCAGATAAAGCAAACAAACTCGGTATAAAATATTTTACTACATCTCTTGTTATTAGCCCGCATAAAAATTTTACCAAAATTTCTGAAATCGGAAATAGTTGTCAAGATAATTGTGAATTTATAAGCATAGATTTTAAGAAAAAAGACGGATTTTTAAAAACAAATAAACTGTCAAAAGATTTGGGTTTATACAGACAAAATTATTGCGGATGCGAATTTTCAAAAATAAATACATAATTATTTCGCAAATATTGCTTCTTTGGGGAGTTCAAAAGAAAATGAATTTGCCCTTTTTATTTTATGAATCTTGCCTTTATGAAATTCTATAACTTTTTTGCAAAAATACATTCGTATATTAGTACCGATTGTTGTATATGTTAAATCGGAAGGATTTATAACGGAAACGTTTTCTTTATTAATACCAAATGTTATTTTTATATACTTTTTGGATATTTTTGTATTAATAAAAATACTGTCACCGTTTTTTGAATGTGAGATAGAATTAAACAATAAATTTAATATTACATTTTTTATTTCTGTTTTATCTGCTTCCAAATATATTTTTTTATCAGTTCCGTTATATATTAATTTGATATTTTTTTCTTTAGCCTCTTCTGATAAATCATTAAATGATGCCAGTATCAGCTCAGATAAATCAAATTTTTCAAAATAAAGTTTTCTGGTATGGTTTTCAATATTATATGTATTTATTAAAAGCGATAACATATTTATAACACATCTGCAAGAACTGTTTATTTGATTTATTAATTCTTGTTGATATTGATTTAAATACCCGCTATTATTTTTATTTAAAAGTTCTATACCTCTTATTTGAGCTAAAACCGGTATTCTTAAATCGTGATTCAATATATTTATAAATAATTCTCTTTGTTTTTGAAGTTTTGTTTTAAAAATAATTTCAGAATTTTTTATTATATTATTTTTCATCTTGTATTTTATAAAAAATAAAAATAATAAACAGGATATAACCCAAAAACCGAATTCATTTTGTGTCTGAAACACAAAATAAATATAGTACAAAAACAGGATTAGGACAGTTGTTGTTTTAAATTCTCTCATCGGCTTATTCTTTCTTGGTCGTTTGTACTAATAATATTATACAAATACCAAACTGTTGTACATTAGTTAGTAAGGCAATTTAAATATAGCCGATTGGGGAATGAAAGATATTAAGAAAAATCAATTTTAAAATTTTTATTATATAATATACTAAGCAACAATAAATGGATAAATTTAAGAAGTACAGGGGTAAATAATTATGCAAATTCAAGCGGTAAATACTCAAAATAATCAGCCAAGTTTCGGTGCAAAAATTGTTGTAAAAACAAAAGATATGCAAACTTATATGGATTATTTAGCGAGATTCACTAAAGCCGAAAAGCCATATTATAATTCCTCAAAAGATTTGGAACTTACAAACAAAATTTTTGATGCGTTTGAAAAACACCCCT
>CAJOPY010000002.1 GCA_905236505.1 Candidatus Gastranaerophilales bacterium | reverse complement strand
TATCTCTTCTCACGTTCAACGTGTTAGAGATTTGACAGAACAAGCAGCAAACGGAACTTACGGTACTGCTTCATTAAAAGCAATTCAGTCAGAAATTACAGCAAGACTTGAAGAAGTTGACCGTATTGCGGCAAACTGCGAATTTAACGGACAGTACATGATGGACGGTTCATTAAATGGAGGTATTGCAATTCAAGTAGGTACTGACGGTACTGCATCAAAATCACAGATTGCTCTTGCAGGAACTCTATTTGAAAGAGGAGATATTAACGCATTATTCAATAATGCAACAGGAGCCGAAACTGCAACAGATAATGCAAAAGCTGCTGCAAGAACAGCTTTAGCTAAAAAATGTGCAGGTTTAGATGATGATGCTACAGCAGCTTCAATGTTATCAAATATCGATGCTGTAATTAACAAAATCTCAGGCAGAATAACTACATTAGGTGCTGCTCAAAACAGAATTGATTCAGCAATTGAGTCAATAGGTGTTCAAACTGAAAACATCACGTCATCATTGTCAACACTTAGAGATGCTGATGTAGCTAAGGAATCTTCTAATTTTATTAAAGCTCAAATTCTGCAACAAGCATCTGCAACATTACTTGCAACGGCTAACCAGACACCAAGTATTGCATTGAACTTACTATAAGTTTAGCGCTTGGAAAACGAGGCATTGAGCGATTAACAAAGGACTCTCGCACAATAAATAATATACTTAAAGCAAAGATGAAAATCTTTGCTTTTTTTTATTTTATATCTATAACACAAACTCCGTCACCGCCTTCTGCGTCTTCACCTACTCTATACTTAGCAACATAAGGTGAATCCGACACAAAGTTTCTGACTGCGGATTTTATCGCTCCCGTTCCGTGTCCGTGAATAATATACACAGGGCTTAAATTCGCTAAGCTTGCTTTATCCAAATATGCTTCAAGTTTATCTAAAGCATCTTCCACCCTTTCTCCTCTTAAATCCAATGTATTTGTTATATCATATCTTTTTAAGCTAAATCCCGTATCTTTTTTCATTGCACCTAAAGGAAGATTTGTTTTTTTAGATAATTGAGCATCATACAAAGCCAATTTGTCTGTTTTAATTTTTGTTTTTATCATACCCATTTGTATATAAAGTGTTTTATTTTTATCAGGTAATGATAATATTGTTACAGGTTGATTTAACCCTTTTATCATAACTTTGTCATTTATTTTTACATTTTCCCAATTTAACTCTGTATATTGGTCTTCATCTTGAAGCTTTTGAACATCATCCCTAAACCCTTGTTCCAATTTTGCGAGTCGTGCATATGAACGTCTTGCAATTTTTTCGGATTTTTCTTGTCTTAGCTCTTTTAATATATCTTTTATCGTATCTTTTGCATTATATAATTGATTTTCAAATTTATCTTTTATAATTTTTAAAGATTTTTTCTTTTCTTTTTTGTGTTCATTAAGCTCTTTTTCATAGTGCTTTTTTAACTCTTCTGCTTCATAATGAAGAGTTTCTGCTTCTTTTAAATTATAATCCAGTTTTTGTTGAGTATCCTGAAGTTTCTCAACAACCAGTGACGATTTATCTCTCTGTGTAATGAGAAGCTCTTTTGCTTCCCAAACCAGTTCACTGTCTAAGCCTAAATTTGAAGCTATAGATATTGCATTACTCAATCCGGGAATACCTATAACAAGTTTATACGTCGGCGAAAGAGATTCTGTATTAAATTCAACCGATGCATTTTTGAAATATGAATCCGAATATTCAAGTGTTTTAAGCTCACCATAATGAGTTGTTATAATAGAAAGAACTTGTTTTTTTGCAAGATTTTTAAGAATAACTTCTGCTAATGTCGCACCTTCTTGAGGATCTGTTCCGGCACATAGTTCATCTATCAAAACAAAGGTTTCAGAATCAGCACAATTCATTATTTCAATTACATTTTTCATATGCGAGGAAAATGTTGAAAGGTTTTGCAGAATATTTTGCTCATCACCAATATCCGCCAATACTTTTTCAAAAGGATAAATATGAGATTCTGCACACGGAAGAAACATTCCCGACTTCATCATAAGAATAAACAAACCTACAGTTTTTAGCGTTACCGTCTTTCCTCCGGTGTTTGAACCGGTTATAATAACAGATTTATATTCTTTTCCTATTTTAAAATCGTTTTCAACTATTTTGGGAGCAACTCCGATAAGCAGCGGATGCCTCATTAAGTCAATATCAATTGTTTTGTTTAGCGTAATTATCGGTTCTGTTGAATTTGTTTTTATTGCATACCTTGCTTTAGCAAAATGCATATCTATTTCTGCTAAAATATCTTCTGATTTTATTAGTAAATCAATATCTTTTCGTACATTGTTACTTAATTCAGTCAAAATTTTTATTACTTCAGCATAAATTTTTGATTTTAGTTCTCTGATTTTGTTATTTAGCGGAACTATTTCAGCCGGTTCAATATAAAACGTTCTGTTTGTTGCGGATACATCATGAACAATACCGCTAACTTTACTTTTTGATGAAGCTTTTACCTGAAATACTATTCTGTCATCACGAAGCGTATATATATTTTCTTGCAAGTGTTTTTGAAACTCAGAAGAATTTAAAAGCGACTGTACTTGTTTTTTTAAATTTAATTCAGTATCTTTTAATGAGGCATATAGGCTTTTTAATTCTGCATTTGCGTTTTGTTTAACAGTGTAATTGTCATCAAAAGTGTTAAAAATTTTATCTTCTGTATTTTTATCAGAATAAATATTTTCAGAAAGCATAGTTAGCTGCATTCCGTCAGATGTATTTTCCTTAAGAAAGTTTTTGACTAACCTAAATGTTCTCATAGACTTTGCAATGTAAAAGAGTTCTTCTTCGGAAAAATATTCATTTTGTTCTCTTAACTTACGGAAGTCCTGAACATTATCAATAGGGATATCGCCGGAATAATCTAAAATAGTTTTAGCTTCACGAGTATAAACAATTTGAGCCTGAATATCATCAATTTTTACATAAGGAGTTAAATTCAGACAAAGTTTTCTTGATTGTTCTGTTTTAGAGAACTTAGCAAGTTCACCTAAAACTTTGTCATATTCTAAAGCTTTTTGTGATTTTTGGATAATACTCATTATAAATAAATTATATAAACTAAAAAAAAATCTTCAATATTATTACAAATCAGATTAAAATTAATCATTGATTTTTAAAAATGTTCATGATAAGTTTGTATATGCTGATTGTTATGAATAGCATTTAGCTAACTGAGGGCTGCTAGCTCAGGTGGTTAGAGCGCACCCCTGATAAGGGTGAGGTCGGTGGTTCGAGTCCACTGCGGCCCAGATTTTAAAAGG
>CAJOPY010000001.1 GCA_905236505.1 Candidatus Gastranaerophilales bacterium | reverse complement strand
TCAGAGCCGGATTGACGAAATCTTATTTTCCCTAATTCAAGCGATAAATCGTCAAATACGATAAGTACGTTTTCCGTCGGAATTTTATAATAATCACAAACCGCTCTGACTGATTCACCTGACATATTCATAAACGTAATGGGTTTTATCAATATATAATCATCATCACTGTTTTTTAATGTAGTAATCATACATTTCAAACGTGGGTTTTCTTTGAAACTGAGTCCGGAATTCAGCGCAATACTGTCAACAAACATAAAACCTGCATTATGTCTTGTAAACGTGTACTTATTTCCGATATTCCCCAATCCTGCTATAAGTTTCATAATTTCCTTTTTGTATAACCTGCTATACATGTCTATTATTGCATAAACATAAAAAATTCAACTTTACAAAACTTTACAAATTTACATAAAAAAGGCAATTTCCAAAAACAGAAATACTTTATATAAATGTAAGGTTACAAAAGGTTAGATTAAAGTTAGGTAGGTTTACTATGTTCATGGCGTTCTGGCAAATCCAGAGATTAACACGTGAAATAAATAACTTAGAAAGGGACGCAATGCGTGTCAGACAAAGGTTGTCTGATCACCAAAAGTATGCAAACAGTTTGGGTCGTTCTTCAGTTATGACGGTATCAGAACTTGCCGGACTTTCACCGGAGATATTTCCGAGAGCGTTTATGTTTGCTCAATATTCTAATCAAGCAAGTTCAATGAGCGCTATGCAAACTCTTCAGATGATGAAGATGAGCGGTATGATTCCTTGGACAGGAAATCAAATGAATCAGTATATGTTTGAAATGAGTTCATTTGCAAGACTTAAGCAGGAATCTATGAAAGCTTTAAAACAGCAGGAAGTTGACAGAATGAATGAAATAGAAAAAGAAATTCAACTTGAGATGAACAATATAGAAATGCAGATAAAAGAAAAGAAAGCAATGCGTGACTCTTGTCAAAATCTTCTTAAAGAAGAAATTCAGAATAATGTTCCGAAATTCGGACTGAGTTAGATGGCGGGGGCAAGGTAAATTAACTGAAGCTCCCGAAAAAAAATATACTCTAAAAACTTTCAAATGTGTAGAAAATGTGAAGTGTTGTATACCTATTAACTTAATAATTCCCCTCGCCTCTCCTAAAAGAGGCTTTTTCTTTGTTGAAATTATTTAAGTACGGATGTATTTAATCTTGCAAGTTGCATAAATATTTCAAATGCTGAGTGATAAACATTGTCTGTTTTAGGTGCATAACTTTTAACTGACAGACTCCACTCTCTATCGTTATATCCGGCGGGTAAATATGTATTAAACCTGTCATGGATTCTTCTTACATTTGTTGTTTTTGTTCTTTCAAACCATAAATTATCATTTGGAAGTATCCCCAAAATCATCTGACCGCAATTATCCAGATTGGCTTCTAAAATAGCAGAGGATTTATTTTGAGATTCAAGTTCTTTATCATATAAAGTTATTTTGGTGTTATTTGACGTTTTGTTTATTGATAAACGAATAAAATCTTCATCTTTAAATACTTTTACGTCTTTTACGCTGCCTTCCTGTCCGAGTAACTTGGTGTACTTTTGTATTTTATTATAAATTATTTTTGTAATATCTGATTTAAAAGAATTTACATCAACCGGCTCAAGTGTCATCTTTCTTGTGCCGAATGATGTTGATTTTGAGTTTGTTTTATTTAATGTTTTAAGATTGTTTGTATTGTAATTATTTTTATTTATAGCTAAAATTTGCATAATATTCCTTTCATTTAAGCAAAAACGGGTAAAGATTTTTTTTGCTGTTTTATTTTAAATTATTCCGAAATAAATTCATAATTTTGTTTTTTAATTTCCTGAGGTGTAGCAGGTTTTGTTTGTATTGATTTTGTCATAGTGTTTGTAAAATCGGATAAATTATCTACGGAATAAAAATGACCGCCTGTAAGAGAGGCAAGACAAGTAAGCGAACGTGAATAAGAAGAAGCTAGTACGACATCTATGTGTATG